>DASWER010000541.1:0-1810 GCA_036394655.1 Burkholderiales bacterium | reverse complement strand
GCCGGCGGCTCGAGCGCACCGCGTCCGCGCAACAAGGAGGCGCCGGTCGAGCGCGAGCGGGACCTGAAGCGCTCGCCCGACTAACTCTTACCCCAACAAAAAGGGGTCAGACCCCTTTTAGTTTTAGTTATCTTTCGGGCGGCCGGCTTCGTCGACGCGGATCGTCGCGCTCGGCCCGACGCCCGTGATCTGCACCACGGCCTCCTCGTCCTTGGCGCCGTCCCAATGGATCTGGTTGGGATGGTGCACGACGAAGCTGCCCGCCGGCACCGGCGTGGTCGCGTCCTTGTCGAACTTCGGCCCCGAGCCCACCCACCACGTCCCCTTCAGCACCGCGATGTAGCGTGTCTCGGGATGGAAGTGCGGCGCGCTGAACGTTCCCGGCGCGAGCGGTTGCGCACCACGTACACCTTGCCGGGATCCACCGGGTTGCCCGAGATCACCGCCTGGGATATGCCGGGATTCATCTTGCTCTGCACAAACTTCAAGTCAGGCTCGCGCAGGATGTTCATCACCTGCGCCGGCGGATCGGCGAGCAACGGCGACGACATTGCCAGCGCCAGCAGTGCGACTGAGCTTCGCTTCACGTGGGTCTCCTCTTGAAAAGGGCGAGCGCGGTGCCGAGTATGCCCCTCGGCATGTAGATGATGAACAGCACCAGCATCACGCCGTAGATCGTGGTGTCGAGCGCCGGGTAGCGATTGCCGAAGGCGAGCCGCAGGCCTTCGGCCAATAGCAGCGTGAAGGCGGCACCGACCGTAGGTCCGAGCATCACGAACATGCCGCCGGCAATGACGCCGAACACCATCTGCAGGCTGATGGCGATGCCGGACACCGTGTCCGGATTCACGTAGAGCTGGTACTGCGCATAGAGGATGCCGCCGGCACAGGTCATGAGCGCCGAGATGATCGTAATGCGCAGCTTCGCGCGAGTGACGTGGATGCCGATCGAAGCGGCCGCTTCCTCTTCCTCGCTGATCGCCTCCAGCGCGAGGCGTCCCATACTGCGATCGACCATCCGCCACACCCACAGTCCGCCGAGCCAGAACGCTGCAACGATCACGAGCCAGACGACCTTATCCGAGAACTGCAGCGCGCCGAGCGACGCCGTCGCCCCTTCATGCAGCGCACCGTTCGGCGTCACGCCGAGCGAGCCGCCGGTCTGGTCGCGCAGCGCGACGATCACGAGCCGCGCCACTTCCGAAAGCGCGAGCGTCACCAGCGCGAAGTAGTGCCCGACGATCTTGAAGCGGAAGCACGGATAGCCGATGACGACGGCGACCACGGCGGAAAAAATCAGCGCAGCGATCGCGCCCAGCCATGGCGTGAGGCCGAAATGGTTCCAGAGCATCACCACGGTGTAGGCGCCGATGCCCATGAACGCGCCGTGCCCGAAGCTCACCAGCCCGAGCCGTCCCATCACCGACCAGCCGGTGTAGATGTAGCCCCACAGCAGCACCAGGATCGCGAGGTGCAGCGGGTAATTCATTTTGCGAACAGGCCCCGGGGCCGCCAGAACATCACGGCGATGAAGAACACGAAGGCGATGACATAGCCCCACTCGAGCGCGAAGAAGAAGCCGCCGACCGCGATGAACTGCGCAAAGATGAACGCCGCGACGAAGCCGCCGACCATGTTGCCGAGGCCGCCGAGCACGCAGATCAGGAACGTGATCGGCCCGAACGAGAGGCCGATCGCCGGGTGGATGTCGTACTGGAGCACCAGCAGGCACGAGGCGAGCCCGGCGAGCGCACCACCGAGCGCGGAGGTGAGCGCAAAGATGCGCGCGGGATTCACGCCCATCAGCGGC
>DASWER010000540.1:0-4097 GCA_036394655.1 Burkholderiales bacterium | reverse complement strand
CCGATCACGTAGGTCATGTAAGGCGCCTGCTTGGTGTGGAGCAAAACGCGGTTGTTGATCGGCACATTGGTGGCCACGACCAGCGCGTCGGCGGTGACCACGTGTCTTCCGACGTGGACCAGGCAGGGCACGCCGCCCTCCACGGCGTCGGCGTGGCTGTTACAGAAAATGCGGCCGCCGTCGCGGCGCAGGGCCCGCGCGAGTCCCTGCACGTACTTCAGTGGATGGAACTGTCCCTGCCGCGGAAATACGAGGCAGGGCCCGCTATCCCACTCGAACGGCGCACGCCCGAGCCGCTCGACCTGCTTTAATCCGGCGCGGTGTGCGGCGTCGAGCTCCTTGTCCAGCGTGCTCGGCTTATCTCCATCGGCGAGGAATAGATAGCCATCGAGGCGCGCGAAGTCGCAGTCGATGCCTTCCTTGCGCACGATCTCGTCGATGCGCTCGATCGCCGCGCTGTGGCTGTCGGCGGCGACGCGGATGCCTTCCTCGCCGTGCAGCTTCTCGAGCTCGAAGTAGCGGTCGTCGAGCATGTTGGTGAGGTGCCCGGTGGTCATGCCGGTCATGCCGCTCGCAAGCGGCCCGTCGTCGAGCACCGCGACCGATTTACCCGCCCGGCAGAGGTGATAGGCGGTGCTCATCCCGGCGATGCCGCCTCCGATCACGCAGACGTCGACGTGCACGTTCTCGCGCAGCGGAGCGCACTCCGGCATTGCGGCAGTGGCGGACCACACGGATTGATGGCGGGGCATTCAGGTTCTCCAGAGGACCTAGAGACAACCTGCAAAAAACGCGCCCGCTCTAGAGGACTCTTCTCACCACGGCTCTACCTTCTGATGACAGAGCCCAAATACTTCCGCCGTACTTGCCGCGGCTTACGACGACCAAACCTTGATCTGCTAAGCGATCCAGTATCGAGTAAACCTTGTTGCGAGGTAGGCCAAGTTCCTGAGACAAGGATCCGGGATATCTCCAGGTGTAGCGTTCACTCGCCAGTCCTTTCATGACCCGTAGAGACTCATCATCAACCTTCAACTCAACTCTGGCGCTAGTGGCCGTCTCTTCAGGGTCCGGTTCTGCTTGCGCTTCGACTATGGCTGCCACTTGCGCACGCATCTCTGCTTCGAAGCCCGCACCTTTGAACTTTTGAATCTTGTCTATATTGAGAAAAGCGAGGGCAATTGCAGCAGTGACGATTACCAGTCCCATCTCCACCGGCTGCGCGCGGATGCCAAAGTAGGTGCTTGCGGCTAAAAGAAAGACTAACCCGATGCCTTCGAAAACTCTGTGAAGTACATTCAATCGCATTCCCCCTCTTCCGATTGATTGGGCTTGAAGATGTGGTGTTCCGAACTTTACAGGTCGAGTGCCAGGGTTCGTTCTCGGAATTAGTTCGGGCTGCGTCCCCGAACTTGGTCGGCCCACCAGCGCTGCAGGTGGGCATTGATCGCCGATGTGCTGTGGATCTGCGGCAGCGAGGGCTCTTCCTTCGGCAGGTCCTTCTTCTCCCATTGCGCCACCAGCGTCGCCGCCTTGGAGAACGCGTCCTGGAACGAGCGGCTGACGGGAAGCGCTTCCTTGAAGAAGGCGCGGCCGAAGTAGGTGAAGTCGTTCTCGTCGGCGCAGCCGAACGAGGTGCGATCGTGCCGCGCGGCGGTGATGATCAGGGTCGAGTCGTCGCGCAGCGGCTCGATGAAGCCGCCGGAGTAGCACGCCGAGACGACGATCACCTTCCAGCGGATGCCGCTCTCCTTCAGCAGGTGGCCGAGCTCGCGCGCCGGCAGGTTGCGCAACGTCATGTGGTTCTGCGAGAGCTGGAACTCGTGGTCGCGGCTGCCGTGGCTGGTGAGGAACAGAAACAGGATGTCCTCGTCGCGGTTCATGCGCGCGGCGATGGTCTTCAGCGTCTCCTCGATGGAGAGCATGGTCGCCATGGGTGCGGCGGCCACGGTGTTGCGGCTGTTCACCAGCGCGATCGAGCGGCCGCTCGTACCGAAGCGCTCGTCGAACTGCGCGCGCACGAACTGCGCCTCGCGCCGGAACACTTCCTGCGAGCCGTCGCCGCCGACCGCGAGCAGGTACATGTCGATGACGCCGGGGCGCCCCGGCGCCAGGGCGGCGAGCGCCTGGTCGAGAAGGCGCCGCTGGCTGAGGAGCGCGCTCTCGACGCCGAGGCCGGCCTGGCGCACTTCCGGGTCGTTGACCGGCCGCCAGTTGCGAAACTCGCCGCGCACCTCGGTGCGGCCGTCGGGCCGCGCCTTGGCATAGACCAGAGTCCCCTGGCCGTCGAAGGCGCCGTTCTTGAATTCGCCCTCGTAGATGTCGCCGTTCGCATCGACGTAGCGGCCCTGGCCGTGCAGCCGCCATTTCAGGAACTCGCCGCGGTAGCGCGCGCCGTCTGGCCGCGCGTAGGTGCCGCGGCCGGTGAACTCGCCCGCCTGGAATTCGCCCTCATAGATCTCGCCGCTCGGCGCGTCGAAGCGCCCGCGGCCGTTGAACTGGCCGCGGGCAAAGTCACCGGTGTAGGTTCGCCCCTCGGTGCCCTTCAGGGTGCCGCGGCCGTTGAAGATGCCCTGGTCGAACGCGCCTTCATAGGCGGTGCCGTTGTCCCACTCGAGGCGGCCATGGCCCTGGAAGCGGCCCTCGCGCAGCGTGCCGTAGTAGCGGCCGCCGTCGGCGGTGATGGCGTCGGGCACGCCATCGGCGGCGTGGGCTGTAGCCGCTAGAAGAAAAACCAGTGCGAAACGCAGGCTCAGGACGCCTTGTCGCGCATCGTGACGAACTCTTCCGCCACGGTGGGATGGATGCCGATGGTGGCGTCGAACTGCGCCTTGGTGGCGCCGAGCTTGATCGCGATGGCCATGCCCTGGATCACCTCGCCGGCGTCGATGCCGATCATGTGCGCACCGACGACGCGCTGGCTCGCGCGCTCGACGACCAGCTTCATGAAGACGCGCTCCTTTTTCTCGGTCATGGTCAGCTTGAGCGGCCGGAAGAGCGCCTTGTAGATATCGACTTCGCCGTAGCGCTCGCGCGCCGCCTCCTCGGAGAGGCCGACCGTGGCGAGATTCGGATTGGCGAACACCGCGGTCGGCACGTTCTCATGGTCGACCGGCGTCGGCTCGCCGCGGAACAGCGTGCGCGCAAGCCACATCGCCTCGGCGGTCGCCACCGGCGTCAGGTTGATGCGGTTGGTGACGTCGCCGACGGCGTGGATCGACGCGCAGGTGCTGGTCGAATACTTGTTCACCGGAATCGCGCCGTCGGCGGCGACCACCACGCCGGCGGATTCGAGGCCGAGGTTTGCGGTGTTCGGCTTGCGCCCGGTCGCGAACAGCACCAGATCGGTCTTCTGGTGCGGACCGTCGGTGTAGCAGACCTCCAGGCCATCCGGATGCTTGATGATCGACGCCGGCTCGCCGCCGAAGTGGATCGTCAGCCCCTTGTGAGTCATCTCCTCGGCGATGCGCTCGCTGAGCTCGGCATCGAAGCCGCGCAGCAGGCGCTTGCCGCGATAAGAGAGCGTGGTCTTCACGCCCAGGCCGTGGAAGATCGACGCGAATTCGAGCGCGATGTAGCCGCCGCCGACGACCAGCGCGCGCTGCGGCAATTCCTTGAGATGGAACGCCTCGTCGGAGGTGATGGCGTATTGGCGTCCCTCGATCGGCGGGATCACCGGCCATGAGCCGGTAGCAATGAGGATGTGCCTGGCGGTGTAGCGGCGGCCATTGATTTCCACCGCGTGCGGATCGACCACGGTGGCGCGCCCGCGCATGATCTCCACGCCCGCCACCGCCAGCACGCGCTCGTAGATGGAATTGAGGCGCGCGATCTCCCGGTCCTTGTTGGCGAGCAGGGTGCGCCAGTCGAAGCGTGGCTCTCCGGTGGTCCAGCCATAGGCCTGCGCGATCTCGAATTCCTCGCGCCAGTGCGCGGCGTAGGAAAAGAGCTTCTTCGGGATGCAGCCGACGTTGACGCAGGTGCCGCCGAAGAGGTGCGCCTCGGCGATGGCGACTTTGGCGCCGTAGGAGGCCGAGAAGCGGCTGGCGCGCACGCCGCCGGAGCCGCCTCCTATGGTGAAGAGATCGTAATCGAAG
>DASWER010000539.1:0-9238 GCA_036394655.1 Burkholderiales bacterium | reverse complement strand
TCGCCGTCGGGCAGGGCGCCGATCAAATTCAGCGATTGCTTGCCGGCGTTGATGAAGATGTGCGGATGCCCGGCGGGGATGCGCACGACATAAGGGCCGCGTACCGTGAACCGCTTGCGCTGCTGGGTGGCCGGATCCTCGATGAGATAGCTCGCGGTTCCCGACAGCACGAGGTGCGCTTCCTCCGTGGCGTGCGTGTGCAGCGGCGGTCCACCGCCGGGACGGGTCTCGGTAATGATGAACGAGAGCTGCTTGAAGCCGTGCTCCTTGCCGACCATGACGTGCCCGAACTCGCCCGGCACGTCGTAGAAGCTCGCCATCTGGTCGAGCTGGATGACGTATTCCGCCGGATTCGGCGGCCGCTGCGGCGCTTTCTCGTAGCTTTGCGCGGGCGGGGCCTTCGGATGGCCATGGCTGCTTTGCGCCTCGGCGCCCAGCGAGACGCCCAGAGCAAGCACGCCAAGGGTTGCGGCAACTGCGTTCATGGGTTCCTCCTAGTCTGAAGCGCGCAGGCGCTCGCGGACCAGCGCGATGTGCGAGCGCAGCGCGTAGAGCTCGTCGGCGTAGGCGAGGGGCACGCGGATGTTGGCGACCCGCGCCTCGAGCTTGTTGAGCGATTGCAGCAGCTCCTCGCGCGGCCGCTCCTTCGCCTCGAGCTCTGCTTCGATGACGAGCAGGTTGCGGTACCAGCGGAAGATGCGCGAGCGCACGCGGAAGCGGTAGAGCGGCGGCACCATGCGCGAGATCGGCAGCAGCACGACGACGATCGAGAACAGCGCGACCCACATGCGGTCGATCAGATTCGCGAGCGAGAACGGCAGGTACTGCTGCAGGAGCGGCGGGCCGTTGCGGTAATAGCGCTCGGCGTCCTTGGCGAGCGGGAACTCGCTGTGCGCCGCGCTCGGGAACTGGCCGGCGCGCGCGATCCAGCCGGAGCCGCTGTGGATGCGCGCGGCCGCCTGCACGAAGAGCTGCACGAGGGCCGGGTGGAGATCCTCGCGCGCAACGAGCGAGGTGGTGGTCGCGATGAGCTGCAGGTCGCGCGGCGGCACGTCGAGCGCCAGGTGCGCGACGCCGCGCGGCAGCACCACCGGGCTGATGAAGCGGTAGCGCCGCGCATAGGCTTCGGCCTGCGCCACTTCGACCAGCCGGATGCCCGGCGTCTGCAGCAGCATCTGAACGAACGCGGCCTCGGGCGCCGCAATCAGCACGATGGCGTCGAGCTTGCCCTCCAGCAGGTTGATCACCGCCTCCTGGTCGGCGAGCATCGAGCGCTCGAGCTCCTCGCGCTCGATCTGGTTGGCCGCGAGCAGGCGCATGAAGAGCCCGGGCGTGCCGCTGCCGCGCGCGCCGATGTTGACGCGCTTGCCGCGGAGCTGGGTGAGCAGCGTGAATTCCTTGAAGCTGTCCGCGCGGTAGAAGAGCCACACCGGCTCGAAGAACAGGCTGCCGAGCGATGCCACCGGCTCCTGCTCCTCCTCGGCCCGCGTGCGGATGGTCTCGCTCGCGCCGCCCTGCACGAAGGCGATGTCGACCTTCTCCTTGCCGTCGCGCAGCAGCACCAGGTTCTCGCGCGAGCCCACGGTCTGGCGCAGCTCGACCCGGATGCCGTAGCGCTTGAGCTCCTCGACGTAGCGCTTGCCGAACTCCGCATAGGCGCTGTTCTCCGGTCCGGTGGCGAGGATCACGTGGCGCGGCGGGTTCGGATCGAGCAGGAAGTACGCGGCGATGAGCAGCGCGACGCCGATGACGAAGAACGGCCCCCACGCGATCAGCAGATCGCGCACCGAGATCAGCGTCTCGCGGACGACGCGCGGCATCAGGCGGCGACTTTTTGAGTGATGGGGGCTTTGGGCAGCGACGCTTCGCCGCGCTCGAGGACGAAGGTGAAGCTGAGCTCGTAGCCGCTGCCTGAGCGAACGAAGTTGCCGATGAGCGCGCGCGTCACGCCGAACTGCGAATCGGTCTCGAGGTGCGGGTCCTCGGGATCGTAGACCTGCGAGGCGATGGTCTTGTAGCCCGGCTTGTAGATCAGGAAATGCAGGTGCGCCGGGCGCATGTTGTGGCGTTTCTGCGCGCGCAGCAGCGCGCCGGTCGGGCCTTCGGTCGGCACCGGATAGCCGGCGGGCTTGACGCTGCGGAAGGTGAAGGAGCCATCGGCCTGCGTGGCGAAGATGCCGCGCAGGTTCATCTCCGCCTGCGTCGCATCCTGGTTCTCGTAGAGCCCGGCGGGCGAGGATTGCCAGACATGGACGTCGGCGCCGGCGATCGGCGCGCCCTGCTCGTCCTTCACCAAGCCATGGAACACCAAAGGCGAACCCGCGGTGGGCGAGCGCACGATGGAGTCGCCGTCGGCGCAGCGCGGGCTTGCGGCGCGATAGAAAGGGCCGAGGTTGTTGGCCTGCGTCGGCCGCGTGCCGCGCGCGCCGTTGTTCATCAGGCAGATCAGGTTCGAGACGCCGAGGGCGCCGGCGAGCAGCATCGCCTCGTTATGGCTCGGCGTGGTCTGTCTGCCGATGGCGTTGATCGCGCCGACGGCGTCCTGGAATTCGCGCTCGGTGAGCTTGGCCTCGCGCACGAAGGCATGCAGGTGCTTCACCAGCAGCGACAGCAGTTCGCGGGTGCGAGCGTTCGGCGTGCGGTGCATCTCCGCGAGCACCGCCGCGGTGACGTCGTCCTGCGTTTCGATGATCATCACTTCCCTCCAGGAGGAGGAAAGTCTACTTCAGCTTCTGTGGCGCCCGCCGCCCTGGCCGTGGCCGCCACCACCGCCGCGGTTGCCGCTGCCGCCGCTCGCGGCCTGGGCGGCGTGACCGAAGGGGCGCGGGTGCTCGGCAAAGCGCACCTGCGGCGCGGGCATGCTTCTTACGATCGGCTGGCGGCGCGACTCGGGTACCGGGCGCCACTGGTTGGTCGTGGGGCTCTGCACGATCGGCTGGCGGCGCGACTCGGGAACCGCACGGTACGGCGTGATCTGCACCGGCTGCACCAGGCGTACCGGGTTCTGCACTATGTGCCGCGGCTGCACGATGCGCACCGGCTGCACGATGCGGGTGACATACACCGGGCGCGCGACCCACGGCCGCCAGTACACCGGGCGATACGCCGGCCAGAACCATGTGCCGTAGACGATGTACGGGTTGTAGTACGGCGCGTAGACCACCTGCGGGTACACCGGCTGCACCACGATCTCCTGACCCTGCTGATAGACGTACTGCTGGTCATTGCTTTGCAGGTTGCCGCTCGTCTGCGCGCGGGCGCGGAGCTGCTGGATCTCGGCATTCACCGCCGCCGGCGAGCCGGCGTAGGCCTCGCCGAGGTCGGCGAGCCACTGCGGGCTCTCGGCCATGCGCCCGAGCACCTCCGGATAGGCGACCAGCGCCTTGACGCTCGGATGCCAGATCTCACGCTCTACCGTGGCGAGCGCCGCGTCGCCCTGGAGCTGCGGATTGGCGCGCGACCAGGCGGCCGCGGCGGCGACGTCCTGCGGGAACACCGACGCATTCAGGATGTGGGTGACAAGCGGGTCCGGGTAGAGCGCGATCGGCGCGAGCACCGCATCGAGCTCGGCCTGGTTGAACGCGCGCTGGGCGTGCGCGCTGATTGCGCCGAGGGCGAGGGTGGCTGCGAGCAGGATGCGGATCAGCTTCTTCACGGCTTCCAATCTAGACCCAAGGCCCGGCCGCAGGTGCGTCAATGTGTTACCAGATGTTCCCCGGCGGCACGAAACCTGCAGCCGTGGGGCATGCGCTCCTATGGGCTCTGCCTGGTCCTGTTGGCGGCAACCGCCAATGCGGCGGACAACGCGACCGACCGCTACTTCCGCTCGCTCGACCTGAACGGCGACGGGTATGTCTCGCTCTCGGAGGCGGCCGGGCACGAGGTGGTCGTGACCCGCTTCGACCGCGCGGACCGCAACCGCGACGGCAAGCTTTCGCCCAAGGAGTTCGCCAACCTGAAGAACGTCAAAGTACGGGTCGCGGCGCGCAAGAAGGACAAGGGCGAGCCGTCCGCCGCGGTGGGCGGCACGGCCCGGAAGTCAAAGGCGAAGTCCGAAGCCGGCGGCTAGGCCGAGGCGAGCCGGGCGCGCGTCTCGTCGAGCACCTTGTCGGCGGTGCGCGGCATGTTCTGCTTCAGCCAGATCAGCGCCGCCTGTCCGAGCGGCATCTCGGTGTGCGGGCGATGGCTCGCCGCGAGCTCGAGCAGCATCTGCGCGAGCGGCTGGTCGAGCACGCTCTTGCTCGCGTCGCTGACGGCGTCGTTGAAGCGCGCGTAGTTGCGCGCCGGGATCAGATGGCTGTGGCATTTGCAGACGCTTTCCAGCGCACCGCCGTACGAGGCCGCCTCCAGCGGATCCATCGCATAGGCGCAAAGCAGCGAGAAGGTCTGCAGCCGGCCGACCTCGTTCCAGAATTCCTCGAGCCGGATCGCCGCCTCGCGGCTGCCGCGCTGCCACAGGATGTCGACCATCTCGCCGTAGGCGCGCACCGTGGGGTATTGCAGGCGCAGCTCGGCGATCGCGCCGCCGATCACCCGGTGGAACGCGGTCCATTCCGGCATGCCGTTGACCATGAAGCAGGCGAGCGTCTGCTCGGCGTCGAGCATCTGCACCGCGCCGCTCGGGTAGAGGTGCTCGCGCTGGAGCGCCTGCGCGAAGCGCTCGCGGCTCTCGGGCCGCGCGATGACCATCGCGGCTTCGCCCAGGCGCAGGCCGCTGCCCAGATACTGGGCCACGGCTTCGACCAGGAAGTCCTGCTCCTTGTAGAGCTGCACCATGTGATCGTGCCGTCCGGGATGGCGCAGCAGTTCCTGCCAGTCGAGTGTCGTATCCATGCCTAGTCCATGAGCGCCGAGAGAATCGTTGCAGCCGCCTGCGGGTCGGCGGTCGGTACCCGCTGCCAGACGTCGATGTTCTTCACCAGCGCGGCATCGTGCCGCAGGAGCAAGCTGCCGATCTCGCTGGTCGAAGTGCTCTGCGCGCTATAGGTGGAGAGCGCCTTGGTGCGCGCAATCTGCGTCTCGCTCGAGAGGTCGAGCGCCTCGCCGCACAGGCGCAGGCCGCTGTAGCCCTGCGCGAGCGCGCGCTCCTGCTCCCGGCTCCACGCGTCGACATCCGGCGTCCAGTCATCCATCTCCACTACTTCTAGCTGCTCCGGCGAATGTTGCCTAGCGGCGAGCGACGCGATCGACTGTCGCGCTTTCTCCGACGCTCTCGTGCTGCCTGCGATCCACAGGCAGCGCTCGGCGTGCTCGAGACCCTGCCGAAAGTAGGGCACGAGTAATCCGAGCAGCTGTTCTTCGCTGCGATAGAAGTGGCACAGGCGCTCGCCCCAGGCGACGCGCAGGCCCGAAAGCTCGGTGCTCGGCACTTCGATCAGTCCCTTGCCGACCAGGTACACCAGCACTTCGGCGACGATGTCGGCGTCGAAATCCTCATACGGCTTGCCGTTCAGCTTCACCGGCAAGAGCGTGATCAGCTCGGCCATGCGATGGCGCACCGGCGCGATGCCCAGAGCGGCGAGCTGGCGCCGCAGCGAATCGCGGGGGAAGGCTTCCAAGTCCAGGTGAAGCTTTCTTGGATGGCGAGGCCGCGACGATGTTAGAGAGCGCGCCGTCCAGCGTAAATCGGGAATTTCCCCACAACCGCGTCAGCGAATGCCTCGCGGCTCTCCCAGCGCAGGTTCTGCGTCGCGACGATCGCTTTCACCGGCAGGTGGTCCGAGGCGCGCGCCGCGAGCGGCGAGCGATGCGCCTTCAGCGCGAGCAGCGCCGGGCGCGGCCGCACCCAGACGCGATCGAGCGCGAACAGCGGCCAGCGCGACGGGAACGAGCGCTCCACCACCGAGCGGCCGAGCAGGCCGTTCATCCAGCGCACCGGGCGGCTGAGCGGCAGCCACTCGTTGATGTCGCCGAGCACGATGACCTTCTCCATCGCCGGCGTCTCGCGCAGCAGCGCGAGGAGCTTGCGCATCTGGTAGCGCCGCTCGGAGGCGAACAGACCCAGGTGCGTGACGATCACGCGCAGCGTCTGGCCGCAGACCTCGAGGTCGACGTCGAGCGCGTTGCGCGGCTCGCGCCGGCCGTAGCCGTAGGCATGGCGTCGCACGGCCAGGACTTTTCTGCGGGTCAGCAAGGCGTTGCCGAACGGGCCGTCGTGGCGAATCAGCGTGATGCCGGGGATCGCCTGCATGTCGAGCCGGCCGGCGATGTAGTCGAGGCGGTGGTCGACCTCCTGCAGCCCGACCGTGTCGCAGTCGAGCTCGCGGATCACCTCGGCGATGCGCGCGGCGTCCTTGCGCCGGTCGGTGCCGACGCAGCCGTGCACGTTATAGGACGCGATGCGCAGGCAGCTCTCGGGCAGCTGGTCCGAGAGCGCCTGCCAGTTAGCCAGGCTGTCGGCTTGCCTGCTCATCGGCGGCATGAATGCGGCGGCTCATCTTCGTGAACCAGCGCTTCACCGCCAGGATGCCGCCAGCGAGAAGTCCCACGGCGAGCCCCACCAGCCACCAGTTGACGTCGCCCGTGCCGGTGAGCGCGGTCTCGATGGCCTCGCCGAAGATGGTGGTGGCGAGCGTGCCGGGCAAAAGGCCGATCGCGGTGCCGAGCGCCACGTGCCAGACCCGCATGTGGATCGCGCCGGCGACGATGCTCTCGACCGCGAAGGGCGCGAGCGGCACCAGCCGTAGGAGCGTCATCGCCAGCAAGCCATATTTCTTCAGCACCTGGATCATGCGATCGAGCTTGGGCCCGGCGATGCGTCGCACCGTATCGCGGCGCATGCGCCGGCCGATGTAATAGGTGACGATGGAAGACAGCACGATGCCGATCAGCGCATAGAGGAAGCCGAGCCACGGGCCGAAGGCGATCACCGCGGCGAGCGTGATCAACGGCCGCGGGAACATCACCAGGCAGGCCGGCGTGTACGAGGCCATCAGGAGGAGCGGCGCCCACCAGCGGCTGCCGAAATCCTTGGCGACGCCGATCACCGCCTCGGCGCTCACCGCGTGCGCGAGCGGCGTCCAGCGCCACAGCGCGGTGAGCGCCAGCACCAGCAGGGCGATGAGCGCGAGCTTGGTCCAGGCCGGCTTCTCCGGTCCCGCTTCGCCCTCCTGGTGGCGATCCAGTAACAGCTCGTCGAGCGCGATCGGCTCGTCGGGATCGGCCACGGCGGCGACGTTGACCACCGCATCGGACCACTCGGGCAGCGAGTCGAGCTCGCGCATCGAGCGGCCGTCGTGCGCCAGCAGCTTGATCGCGCCGGCGAGGCTGCCGCTGCGCTCGATCTCGACGCGCAGCTTCTCCACCGGCACGCCGAGGTGCTCGGCGACCAGCCGGTCGCGGAAGCGCCGGATGGCGTTGGCCACCTGCGGCCGGCCGCGCGCCTCGAGCGCGACGTCGGCCTCGGTGTCGAGGCCGAACGAGCGGTTGCAGAGGTTCGAGCTGCCGATGCGCAGGATGCGATCGTCGACCACCATCAGCTTCGAATGCACGTCGAGGCAGCAGCCCTCGGGGAGGCCGGGCACGTGCGGGTAGTAGACGCGGAAGCGGCCGAAGCGGTCGGCCTTGCGCAGCCGTTCGATCAGCCTGGTGCGCAGCACGTGCATGGTGTGCTCTTCCAGCCAGCCGTGCGAGAGCAGGCGCAGCACCAGCACGATCTCGGGCCCTTCGGGCTCGGCGAGGCGCTTCTCCAGCGCGGCGCAGATGCGCGGCGCGGTGAAGTACTGGTTCTCGATGTAGAGCGTCTTGCGCGCGACGGCGATCATGTCGAGGTAGAGCTTCTCCACCTCGCGGATCGCCGGCTGCTCGGCGCGCGGCGGCACGGTGCGCGCGATGCCGACCTCGACCGCCTGCAGGTCGGGCGGGAAGCCCTCGGGCCAGGGATCGTTGTCGGAGACGCCGCGGAAGGTGACCGGCTTCAGCTTCTGCCCGGTGGCGGCCAGCCAGCGCTCGCGCGTCAGCAGCGCAAGCTGGCGCGCCGCTTCGCCGTCGAGCGCCACCATCAGATCGTGGAACGGCGGATAGGGTTTGCCGTACGCGACGCGGCGCGGATCGTCGGGCGCATGCCCGGGCGTGTCCCAGCGCCGCACCGTGAGGTCGATGCCGCCGAGGAAGGCGAGCGTATCGTCGATCAGCACCACCTTCTGGTGGTGCGAGCCGCCGACCGGATGCGTGTCGTCGTAGCGCAAGTGCACGCGGCGCGCCGGCGTCCAGCCGAAGCCGTAGAGCGGCGGGAATTCCCGGTCGGTGCCGAACACCATCGGGTAATCCCAGTTGAGCACGTGCACGTGCAGCGAGCTGCGCCGCTGCACCAGCCAGTTGAGGAACTCGCCGAGCAGCGCCGGCGGCGCATTCGGATTAATGCGGGGCTCTAGGGGATCGAAGTGCAGCCGCGTCTGGCTGTTGAAATCCCAGCCGAGGATGGTGATCGAGCGCTTGGCGCGCAGCGCCGCCTCGTAGAACGCCTTGAAGTAATCGGCGGCGTCGACCAGCAAGGCGACACGCTCGGCGCGCGCCACCGTCCAGCAGTTGTAGCCCGGGCGCAGGATCGACGGCGTGCCGTGCGTCGACTGGATCTTCGCGGCCGCGGCTGCAGCGCCTTTGCGCCGCATGCCGCGATCGAGATAGAGCACGCTACCCATTGAACTACCGCGCGCTGAACGGTGCCGGCCGCGCCGTGGGGGTTGCGGTAGTGGTGCCGGCGGCGCCGAACGGCGCCGGTGTCAGCGGCGCCGTGCCGGTGGTCATCGGTGCCGTGGGCCCGATGGTCACGCCGGGAACCAGGGTTTGCGGCGTATCGCTGATGCCGCGCCCGAACGGGCTGTCGCTGGTGTTGCGCACCGTGGTGCCGCCCGCGGCGGCCGAGCCTGCCTGCAGCGTCGCGGCCGCGCTCGGCTGCGTGACGATGCTGGCGCCGAGCGTACCGTTCGCGCGGACCAGGCCCGTGACCTGGACGTTGCCGAGCGCGGTCGGCAGCAGGCCGCCGATCAGCGTGGCGCCGATCTGCTGTGCGGTTGGCGTCGCGATGCCGCGGCTGATCAGCGCCTGGCGCGCGGTCTCGAGCGTCTGCGCGATCTGCAGCGCCGACATCGTGCCGATTGGGGTGAAATTCACGATCTGCATGACGCCCGGGCCCACCGGCGTCGTCAGCGTGACGGGCAGCCCGAGCGCGAGGCCGTTCACCAGGTTCGCGAAATTCACGTCGCCGCCGGCGAAGGCGAGGAGCTGCGGGGCGAGGCGC
>DASWER010000538.1:0-3960 GCA_036394655.1 Burkholderiales bacterium | reverse complement strand
CTCGTAGACGTAGTCGCGGATCACGCAGAGCGGCGGCCCGCCGGAATGGCGGATGCGCTGCGGCGCCTCGCCGGGCTGGCACGCCACCGGCGGCTCGTGGCCGGCGTTGCAGAAGGCGAGCCGCCCGCTGCGCGCATCGAGCACGCCGGCGAACGCCGTGACGAACAGCGACTCCGGATTGTCGCGGCTGATCTCGGCATTGGCGCGCGTCAGGATCGCCGCCGGATCGCCGGCATCGCGCAGCGCGATGCTCTTCAGCAGCGATTTCGACAGCGCCATGAACAGGCTCGCCGCGAGTCCCTTGCCCGAAACGTCGCCGACCAGGAAAAACAGCCGATCGCCCTCGAGCATGAAGCAGTCGTAGAAGTCGCCGCCCACGGTGCGCGCCGGCTCGAGCAGCGCCTCGAGCGTGAAGCGCCGCTCGGCCGCGAACAGCTCGCCCGGCTTGGGCAGCAGGCCCATCTGGATGCGGCGCGCCGCCTCGAGCTCGCCGGCGACGCGCGCCTGCGCTTCGCGCAACGCCCGGCGCTGGCGGTCGGCTTCGGCGAGCGTTGCAGCCAGCATCGCCGCAAAAATGAGCACCGTGCCAATGGCCGGCGCGGCGATGTTGATCAGATAGCCGGCCCTGAACGCGGCGAGGCCAATCGCCACCAGCACCGCGAGCGCGGCTCCGAGCACCGTGGCCGAGGCCCATGGGCGCATTGCCGGGACTGCGAACACGAGAAGCAGACCGGCGAGGCCGAGCAGCGCCGCCTCGATCCACGGCGCGCCGCTCGGGCGGCGAATATAGGTGCCGTCGAACATCTGCTCGAGAAGCTGCGCATGGACCTCGACGCCCGGGATGTGCTCGCCAAGCGCCGTGCTCTGGAAGTCGAGCAGGCCGAGCCCGGTGACGCCGACCAGCACGAGCTTGTCGCGCAGCACTGTTGTTGCATTTCCCGACAGCACATCCTCGGCGGAGACGAACCGATCCTCATCGTGGTGGCCGAAGTACACGTAGAGCGAGCCGTCGGATTGCAGCGGCACCGAGAGCTCGCCGATGCCGAGCGTGAGGCGCTCGCCGCCCGCGTCGTTGAGCCGCAGGAGCGGCGCGCCGGTCGCGACGCGCAGCATGTCGACCGATAGCGCAGGCACGATCACCTGGCCGATGCGCGCGACGAGCGGCACGCGGCGCACCACGCCCTTCGCGTCGGAGCTGATCAGCCCGCGCCCGGCCGCGGCGCGATTGATGTCGGGGCGGCTCTGCAAATGGCCATCGAAGCGCCGCAATGCGAGCTCGCGCCTGCCCGTGATCTTCGAAGGCACCACTTGCGGCGGAAACGGGTAGCGGCGGTCGCGGTACTCGAGGCCGGCGATGCCCATCACCAGCTTCTGGCCCTGGATCGCCTGCGCCAGCACGGCGTCGGCGCTGGCGGAGGAGCGGTCAGGCTCGACGAACAGCAGGTCGACGCCCACCGCCGCCGGCTGCGCCGCGCCGATGGCGCGGATCAGCTCGGCGACCAGGGTGCGCGGCCAGGGCCACTGGCCGCGCGTGTCGAGCGCGCGCTCGTCGATCGCCACGATCACCGCAGGCGCTGTAGCGCGCGGCCGCGGCATCAGCCGCTGGTAGCCGTCGAACAGCGCGTCGCGCAACCCACCGAGGGGCGGCGGCTCGAGCCCGATCAGGAGGCACAATGCCGCGAGCAGTCCGATGCCGACCGCGCGCGGGCCGGTGCCGAACCTCAGAGTAAAAATCTCAGAGTCAGAGATCGATCTCCAGGCCGTCGTGCGCCGCCGAGACGCGCAGCGGCTGCTCGCCGCGCGTCAGCTCCTCGAGGCGCCGCGCATCGCGCAGCAAGCCTTCGATCGCCGCGTCGCTGTTCGCCGGCTCATGGTGAAACAGCACCAGGTGCTTGGCCTGCGCCATCTGGCAGAGCTCGACACCCACCACGTTGCTCGAATGGCCCCAGTCCTCCTTCACCGAGATCGCCTCGGCGAGCGAGTACATGGCGTCGAAGATAACCAGGTCGGCGCCGCGGAAGAACGACACCACGCGCTCGGTCTGCGAGCGGTCCTCGAGCTTGTGCTCCGAGTCGGTGCTGTAGACGACGCTGCGCCCGCCGCTTTCGAAGCGGTAGCCGTAGGAATCGCCGGAGTGGCGCTGCAGCTGCGTCACGGCCTTCAGGCCGGAGACCTCCACCGGCTGGCCGGGCGCGAGCCGCACGAACTCGATCGTGGCGCCGAGCTGGTCGAAGGACACCGGGAAGCAGGGCGCGGACTGCTGCAGGCGAAATGCTTTTTCCAGAATTTCATGACAGCCGTGGATGCGAATGCGCGTGCCGGGCACGTAGGCCGGACCGAAGAAAGGAAAGCCCATGATGTGGTCCCAGTGCACGTGGGACATGAAGACGTTCACCGTGGCGGGCTTGCCGCCCTGGCGCGCGAGGATGTGCTCGCCGAAGGCGCGCGCGCCGCTGCCCATGTCGCAGACGAAGTAATCGTCGTGCCCGGTCTGGAACTCGACGCACGAGGTGTGTCCGCCGAAGGTGTGGCTCACGGCGAACGGCAGCGTCTGGTCGGCGAAGGCGTAGGCGTCGCCATACGACTCGAAGCGCCGCCCCGACGCGGCCAGCAGCGCGTGCGCCAGCTTGTCGCGGATGTCGGCTGCGGTGAGCGCAACCGGGATCGAGCCGCGCGTACCCCAGAAGCGTACGCGCATGGCGCGCTCAGCCCTTGTCGAAGGCCTGGGCTGCCTGCGGCGAGACCGAGGCGAGCGCCTCGCGCGTCGTGCCGAACACCGGCAGCACCAGGTTGAAGCGGCTGATCTGCAGGATCTCGGCGACCACCGGCTGCGGCGCGGCGACCACGATGCGGCTCGAGCGCGCCGCGGCCTGCTTGGCGGCGATCATCAGGCAGCGCAGGCCCGCGCTCGACACGTACTCGAGCCCGGACATGTCCAGCACCAGCGCCGCGCCATCCTGCATGCACGCCTCGAGCTGCCCCGAAAGGTCGGCCTGGAAACCTTCGCAGTTGTCGTGATCGAGCCGGCCGCGCAGCGCGACCACGCGCGCGGTGCCGTAGCTCCGGTGACTGAGGGGCATGAGATATTCTAGGGTCCCTCATGCAGAAACCCAAACTCGCCGCGCGGCGCCTCCTCGAAGCGCATCAGCGCCGCGAGCCTTTCGCGCCGCTATCGCCCGAGCTTGCGCCGCGCAGCGCCGCGGAGGCTTACGCCATCCAGGACTGCTTCGTCGCGCTGCGTGCGCAGAAGCTGGGCGCCGTCGCCGGCTACAAAATCGCGCTGTCCTCGAAGGAGATGCAAAAGTTTGTCGGCGTCAGCGAGCCGCAGGCCGGCGTGATGCTCGAGTCGACGCTGCACCGCACGCCCGCCAGGGTGCGCGCGGCGGATTATGTGCACCTGATCGTGGAATTCGAGATCGCGGTACAGATGGGAGCGGACCTGCCGGTCGCCGACGCGCCTCATTCGCGCGCCAGCGTTGCCCGCTTCATCGGCGCAGTGATGCCCGCGATGGAGCTCGCCGACGACCGCCACGCCGACTACAGCCAGCTCGCGCGGCACCCTTACGAGCTGATCGCCGACAACGCCTGGAACGAGGGGGCCGTCCTCGGCGTCCCGCTGCAAAAGTGGCAAGAGGTGGATCTGGCCGCGGTACACGGGATCGCCACCATCAACGGCAAAGTGGTGGGCGAGGGCCTCGGCGCCGCCGCGATGGGCCATCCGCTCGAGGCGGTGGCCTGGATCGCAAACCACCTCGCGGCGCGCGGCCGCGGCCTCGCCTTCCGCGACGTGGTGATCACCGGCAGCGTCATCACCACCAAGACCGTCCAGCCCGGCGACCTGGTGAAGTTCAGCGTCGCCGGGCTTGGCGAGGTCGAGCTAAGGGTCGACTAGATCACCCAGATGTCACCGGCCGCCACCGCTGGCGCGCCCTGCAGCGTGGCGACGAGCTGCGCATCGGC
>DASWER010000537.1:0-15591 GCA_036394655.1 Burkholderiales bacterium | reverse complement strand
CCCAGAACCACCAGCCGCCCCAACCCAGCGTGTAGTACGCCCAACCGCTACCCAGCGCGATGCCGACGGTGAGAAAACTCCACGCCACAGTCGTCCATGGCCGCGACCAGCGCGCCCACGTGGCGTCGAGCCTGCCGCCGAGGAGCGCCGCGATGGCGAAGGCGAAGGCGACGGAGAACCCGACGTAGCCCATATAGAGCATTGGCGGATGAATCACCATGCCCGGGTCCTGCAGCAGCGGATTGAGATCGCGGCCGTCGATCGCCGGCGGGAACTGGCGGTCGAAGGGATTCGAGGTGAACAGCATGAAGGCGAGAAAACCCAGGCTGACGATGCCCATCACGCCGAGCACGCGCGCCGTCATCTCCTCGGGCAGGTGGCCGCTGAACCAGCTCACCGCGGTCATCCACACGCCGAGCATCAGCGTCCAGAGCAGGAGCGACCCTTCGTGGCCGCCCCAGACGCCGGAGACCCGGTAGTGCAGCGGCAGCGCACTGTTGGAATGGTCGGCGACATACGCCACCGAGAAGTCGTTGTTGACGAACGCGTAGGTCAGGCAACCGAACGCAAAGGCAACCAGCAGCGCCTGCGTCTGCGCCGCGGGGCGCGCCACGGCGATCCAGGCGCGATTGCCGTTGGCGGCGCCGGCGAGCGGCAGCACCGCCTGGATGATCGCGACGGCGAGCGCCAGAGCGAGGGCGATTTGTCCGAGCTCTGGAATCATGGCGCCTTGATCGTTTTCTGCGCCTTTGCGCCCTGCTCGAGCGCGTGCGCGGCCTCTGGCGGCATGTAGTTCTCGTCGTGCTTGGCGAGCACCTCGCGCGCGGCGAACACGCCGTCGGCGCCGAGTTGCCCCTGCGCCACCACGCCCTTGCCCTCGCGGAAGAGATCCGGCAATTGGCCGCGAAAGACGACCGGCATCGACTTCGCCGTGTCGGTGACCACGAAGCGCACCTCGACGCCTTCGCGCTTCACGCTGCCGGGCACCACCATGCCGCCGATGCGGAAGGTGCGCCCCACCGGCGCCTGGTTCGCCGCCACCTGCGACGGCGTGAAGAAGAACACCAGGTTCTGGTTGAACGCCATCAGCACCAGGGTAGTCGCCACACCGAGCGCGACCACGCCGAGCGCGATCCACGCCATGCGCTTATGTCTTGGTTTCACTCTTTCTCTTTAACAAAACGATGACCTCGATGAGGAGAAGCGCGAAGGTGACACCATAAGCGCCCCACACATAGAAGCCATACCCACCCATGGCGAAAAACTCGCTCATGTGTTTTGCCCCCCTGATAAGGGGGGTGGCGCGAAGCGCCGGGGGGTTTCGGTTTTCGCAAAACCCCCCGCTCGCTTCACTCGCGACCCCCTTATCAGGGGGTCAACAATAAAAAAACCATCCATCACTGCGTCTCCACGATCTCGCAGCGCACCCGCACCAGCGCGACGGCGATGCTGTACATCCAGAAGGCGAGCGCCATCAGCAGCATCCCGGTGAGCATGGTCGCGGCCATGCTCGGCGCCTTGGTGAAGCTGATCGAGGCACCTTGGTGCAGCGTGTTCCACCACTTCACCGAGTAGTAGATGATCGGGATGTTCACCACGCCGACGATGGCGAGCACGGCGCCGGCGCGGTCGGCGCGGCGGCGGTCGTCGATCGAGGCCTGCAGCGCGATGAAGCCGAAGTAGAGGAACAGCAGGATCAGCTCGGAGGTGAGGCGCGCGTCCCACACCCACCACGTGCCCCAGGTCGGCTTGCCCCAGAGCGAGCCGGTCCAGAGCGCGATGAAGGTGAACAGCGCACCGGTCGGCGCGAGCGCGCGCGCCATCATCGCCGAGAGCCGCGTGTTCATCGCGAGACCCGCCGCGGCCCACAACGCCATCACCACGTAGATGAACATGGACATCCAGGCCGCGGGCACGTGGATGAAGATGATGCGGTAGACCTCGCCCTGCTGGGCATCGGTCGGCGCCACGAACAAACCTACATACAGCCCGGCGACGGCGAAAAGCACCGCGAGCGCGGCGCACACGCGCGCGATCTTTCCCGCCAGCGGATAGAAGGTCTGCGGCGAGGCGTACCAGAAGAGCTTGATGCTTTCCGCGGTCATTCCAATGAAATCCTAAGCGCGGCCGCCGTGGCCCAGGGCGCGAACACCGCTACCACTATGAGCAGCGCAGCGAGCAGGAGCAGCTGGCCATCGGCTGCCAGGCCCGCGCTCGCCATCTCGACCGCGCCGGCGCCGAGAATGAGCACCGGCACATAGAGCGGCAGCACGAGGAGCGAGAGCAGGACCCCGCCGCCGCGCAGTCCCAGGGTCAGCGCGGCGCCGATGGCGCCGATGATGCTGAGGACCGGCGTACCGAGGAGCAATGATAAGGCAAGCACGCCATAGAGCGGCGCGGCGACGTCGTACTGCAGCGCGATCAGCGGCGCGATCAGCACCAGCGGCAGGCCCGAGACCAGCCAGTGGGCGAAGGCCTTGGCGCTCACCACGATGCCAAGCGGCGCGCCGCTCAGCAGCAGCTGCTCGAGCGTGCCATCGGCGTAATCGCCCGAAAACAGGCGCGCGAGCGAGAGCATCGACGAAAGCAGCGCCGCGACCCAGATCACGCCGGGCGCGATGGCGCGCAGCTGGTTGGGCTCGGCGCCGATGCCGAGAGGAAACAGGCTCGCTACTATCACGAAGAACAGCAGGGCCGTCGCGACGTCGCTGCGCCTTCGCGCGGCGAGCAGCAGGTCGCGTGCCACCAGCGTGCGCGCGATGGCGAGCATGTCAGTGCTTCAGATCGACCAGATGCGCCGCCGCGTCGAGCGCGCTCGGCTGATGCGTGCTGTAAACCAGGCTGCCGCCCGCTTTCACATGGCGCGCGAGCAACTCCTCTACATAGCTCGATCCCGCCGCGTCGAGCGCGGCGAACGGCTCATCCAGGAGCCAGAGCGGCACCGACTCCGAGATCAGCAACCGGGCGAGCGCGGCGCGCCGGCGCTGCCCCTGCGAGAGGCGCCGCACCGGCAGGTCCGGCACGGCAAAGGCGCCGAGCGCCCAGCGCAAGGCTTCGGTGCTCGCCGCCGCGCCGGTCAGTCGGCAGGCAACGTCGAGATTCTCGAACGGCGTGAAATCGTCCTTGAGCGCCGCGGCGTGCCCGATATAGAGCAGGCGCCGCGTGTATTCCTCGGCGAGGCGCTGCACGCGCGTGCCGTCCCAGCGCACCTCGCCCTGGCTTGGCGCGGCGAGGCCGCACAGGATGCGCAGCAGGCTGGTCTTGCCGCTGCCGTTGGGGCCCGCGATGCGCAGCGCCTCGCCGTTTCGCACCGCGAACGAGAGGTCGCGGAACAGCGTCCGGCCGCCGCGCTCGCATTCGAGCTGTGTCGCTTCAAGCACGTCGGCATTGTTGCAGAAAGGTCTTCCGCCATTGCGCCAGAACGGGCAACGGCGGAATTGACCTGGATCAATCTGGTGCTACTTGGGCGTCTTGTCGCCGGGAGGGCGCTTGCCCTGCTGCAGGCCTTCGGTAAGCCCGATAAGGATGCCGCTCGCGAGCGTGGTGAAGTTCTCGGCCATCAGCTCGGCCGTCTTGAGCGCGGTGCGCCGCTGCTGCTTCACTGCCTCGCGCATCTGGTCGCCGAAGTGCTCCATCGTCGCCTCGATCTGCGCCGCGGTCTGCGTGCCGGCATTCTCCTTCTGCTGCAGCACCGTCGCCCACTGATCCTTGATCTGCTTGCTGCCCTTCTTCGCCGCTTCCTTGACGCTCGCGATGAAGCCGTCTTCCAGCCTCTCGAGATCGTCGAGCGCCTTCTTGACGTGCGACTCGCGCAGGCTCTGACCCTGCGCGGCAAGCTGCTGCAGAGCAAGATGGTTCGCCTGCACCGCCTTCAGCACCGCCTCGTCCATGCCGGCGAGCGCCTCGCCGAGCACGCGCTCGGCATCGAGCTTGGAGCTCGCAGCGCCGAGGTTCACCCCTTCGGTGACCGTGCGGATCACGCGCTTGATCTCGCCGAGCGTGAGCTCGCGGCTGCGCAACGCGTTCAGTGTCAGCTCGCGCACCGCCGAGCGCAGGTTCTCGCCCTGCTTCACCGATTCACGGGCCAGGCCTTTCAGCATTTCGTCGGTATCCATGCGACCTCCTCAGGGTGGGGCATCCTGCACCTTTGGCGCAGGTCAATCAACCTTTCCCTGCTGTAGCATGCGCCGACCTTGCCCGCCGCCTTCATCGAGAACCGTACCTACGACGAGATCCAGGTCGGCGACAGCGCGACGCTGACGCGAACCCTGCGCCCGGAGGACATCCAGCTGTTCGCCATCATGTCGGGCGACGTCAACCCGGCGCACGTCGATCCGGAATACGCGCACTCGTCGATGTTCCACGAGGTGATCGCGCACGGCATGTGGGGCGGCGCGCTGATCTCGA
Source organism: Burkholderiales bacterium (assembly GCA_036394655.1). Taxonomy (GTDB): domain Bacteria; phylum Pseudomonadota; class Gammaproteobacteria; order Burkholderiales; family SG8-39; genus SCGC-AG-212-J23. The sequence goes on along the minus strand of DASWER010000537.1, from coordinate 11,184 downwards.
CCGTCCTTGGCACCGAGTTTCCCGGCCCCGGCACCATCTACATCGGCCAGACGCTGCGCTTCTCGCGGCCGGTGAAAGTCGGCGACACCATCACGGTGAAGGTCACCTGCAAGCAGAAGTTCGACCACAACAAGCACATGCTGTTCGAGTGCCTGTGCACCAACCAGGACGGACTGAAAGTGATCGCCGGCGAGGCCGAGGTGCTCGGGCCCACCGAGAAGGTGAAACGCGAGCGCTTCGAGCTGCCCGAGTTCACCATCTCCGACCGCTGGGCCCGCTACAAGAAGCTGCTGGCGCGCGCCAAGGGCCTGCCCGCCGCCACGGCGGTCTTCGCGCAGCCGGTGCACGCCGAATCCTTGCAGAGCGCCGTCACGGCCTCGGAATCCGGAATCCTGCGCCCGGTGCTGGTCGGCCCGGAGAAGGAACTGCGCGCGGTCGCGGCGCAGACCGGCATCGATCTCAAGCGCTGCCGCATCGTCGATGTGCCGCACGCCCGCGCCGCGGTGGCGCGCGCGATCGAAATGGCGCGCGGCGGCGAAGCCGACATCCTCGTGCAGGGCAATATCCCGACGCACGAATTCCTCGTTCCCCTGATCGGCCCCGAGGGCCTCGGCACCTTGCGGCGACTGTCGCACGTGCTCTACATCGACGTGCCGAGCTACCCGCGCCCGATCATCATCAGCGACATGATGGTCAACATCGAGCCCACGCTCGAGCACAAGGTCGAGATCGTGCAGAACGCGATCGAATTCGCGCACATGATGGGCATCCCCGAGCCGAAAGTCGCGATCCTCGCCGGCATCGACACCGTGACCCCGAAGATGCGCGCCACGCTGGACGCCGCGGCACTTTGCAAGATGGCCGACCGCGGCCAGATCACCGGCGCGATCATCGACGGCCCGCTCGGCATCGACAACGCCATCTCCATCGTCGCCGCGCGCAGCGCGCATCTGAAGTCCGCCGTCGCCGGCCAGGCCGACGTCCTCATCGCCCCGGACCTCGAGGCCGGCAACATGCTCGCCAAGCAGCTCGAGCACCTCTCGGACGCCATCTCCGGCGGCGTCGTCCTCGGTGGCAAGGTCCCGATCGTGCTTGCCAACCGCAACGACTCCATCGAGAGCCGCGTTGCCTCGCTGGTGCTCTCGTTACTTGTAGCGAACCATCTGCGTACGGATTAGGTTCCGAACCTTTGGGCGGCACGCAGTCGCGCCTTGGCCGCCTCCGCCTCGCGATCCCGCGGCGGCGCGTTGGTCTCGAGCGATTGCAACAGCGTCGTCGAAACCGCGGTGATCTCGCTGACCGCCGTCACAAAGGCCGCCATGTTGGCCTGCGAGGGCTTGTTGAACCCGCTCAGCTTTCTCACGAACTGCAGGGCCGCCGCGCGGATCTCTTCATCGGTCGCCGGCGGCGCGAAGTTGTGGAGCGTCTTGATGCTTCTGCACATGGCTATCCTCCAGGTTTAGCGAGCCGCGCCCGCAGGCGCTCCTCCTGCTCGCGCAGCTCCGGCGTGAACTCCGCGCCGAAGTCCTCGGCCTCGAACACCTGACGGATCTCGATCTCGGCCTCGGTGCCGGGCATCGGGTTGGGACAGCGCTTGACCCAGTCGATCGCCTCCTGCTTAGACTTCACCTGCCACAGCCAGAAGCCGGCGATCAGCTCCTTGGTCTCGGTGAAGGGGCCGTCGATGACAGTGCGCTTGTCGCCCGAGAAGCGCACGCGCGCGCCCTTGCTGCTCGGCTGCAGGCCTTCACCGGCGAGCATGATGCCGGCCTTGACCAGCTCCTCGTTGTACTTGCCCATCGCCGCCAGCAGCTGCTCGCTGGGCATCTTGCCGGCTTCCGAGTCCTTGCTCGCCTTCACGATGATCATGAATCGCATGGTCGTCTCTCCGTAAGTTGGACCGCTTACTCGACATCCGCTAGTTCAGATCGAGCGAATGACGCTTGAGCGCCGAGAGCGGCGCGTACTTGAGCACGTTCTCGTGCGTCGCCTCCAGGACTACTTTCGGCGCCTTGCCCGCCTCCCACGCCTCGATCCAGCGCAGCACGTGCAGGCACCAGCGGTCGCCGGCCTTGAGGCCGCGAAAGCGCATCTCGGGCCGCGGCGTGACCAGATCGTTTCCCTTGGAGACGCTGAAATCCAGGAAGTCCTGCGTCGCCAGCACGCACACCAGGTGCGCGACGCCGTCCTGGTCGTGCGTCGCGCAGCAGCCGTCGCGGAAGTAGCCGGTGAGCGGCGCGTAGCTGCAGGCGCGCAGCTCACCGCCGAGCACGTTCTTTTCAGTCTTTTCAGCTTTCATTGACGATGTGGCGCTTCACGATCTCGACGTCGGGCTCGATTACCGTCACGCGCTGCGGCCGCTCTTCGAGGCCGATGAACTCCGCCGGCCGTTCGGGCTCGCGTCCGAGCGCCTCGCGAATCGTCTCGGCGAACTTCACCGGCAGCGCGGTCTCGAGGCAGAGGAGCGGCACGCCCGGCTCGCGGTACTGCAGCCCGATTTTGACGCCATCCGCGGTGTGCGGGTCGATCATCACGCCGTATTTTGAATACACCGCCTTGATGGTCGCCAGCCGGTCCGAATGCGTGCTGCGCCCTGAGACGAAGCCGCTCTCCGGCACACGGCGGAAGTACGCCGAGTGGGCGAGATCGAACTCGCCTTTGGCGTCCAGCGTGCGCCACAGATCGCGCACCCGGGCGCCGTCGCGGCCGACCAGCTCGTAGATATAGCGCTCGAAGTTCGAGGCCTTGGAAATGTCCATCGACGGGCTCGAGGTCTTCTTCGCCTTCTTGCGCACGCGGTAGCGCCCGGTGCGGAAAAATTCATCGAGCACGTTGTTCTCGTTGGCCGCCAGCACCAGCCGCCGGATCGGCAAGCCCATCGAGCGCGCAACAAAGCCCGCATAGATGTTGCCGAAATTACCCGAAGGCACGGCGAAGCTCACCTGCTCCTTGTCACTCTTGGTCGCTGCGAAGTAACCCTTGAAGTAGTACACCACCTGGGCGGCGACCCGCGCCCAGTTGATCGAGTTCACCGCGCCGATGCGGTGGCGATCCTTGAAATTCGCATCCGCGTTCACCTTCTTCACCAGGTCCTGGCAATCGTCGAACACGCCTTTGACCGCGAGGTTGTGGATGTTGCGGTCCTGCAGCGTGTACATCTGCGCGCGCTGGAACGGCGTCATGCGCTTGTGCGGCGACAGCATGAAGACCTGGATGCCCGGCTTGCCCTTCAACGCATACTCGGCGGCAGTCCCGGTATCGCCGGAGGTGGCGCCGAGGATGTTCAGGCGCTTGCCTTCGAACAGATTGCCGAGGAGCTGCATCGCGATGTCCTTGAACGCCGCGGTGGGGCCGTTCGACAGCGCAAGCAGATGCAGGCCGGGCTCGAGCGTCTTGAGCGGCGTGATCTCGTCATCGCCGAAGATGCGGCCGGTGTAGGTGCGCTCGACGAGCCTCGCGAGCTCGGGCACGTCGTCCATGAACTCCGAGAGGATCGCCGTGGCGAGCTGCGGATACGAGAGACCGCGCCAGCGCGCGAGGTCGGCCTTCGGAAAACTCTCGGGTACGTACAGCCCGCCGTCCGCCGCGAGGCCTTCCAGCAGGATGCCGGAGAAGCGCTGCGGCCTGCCGCCGCCGCGTGTACTGACGTAGCGCAAGTTACTGGCGCTTCTTCTGCAGCTCGTTGAACTTGCGGATCTGCTCGGGCGTCGCCTTCTTGTGGGCGACCGGCTTGGCGACGGGCTTCTTCTTCGCCGCTTTCTCCTCGGCCAGGGCCGGCAACGCGATGGAGAAGGCCAGCGCGATGCAGAGCGCTTTCATAACAGGGCCTCCTGCCGCAGGCGCACGATCTTGCCGAGCACCGTCTTCAGCTTCGCGATCTTGGCCATCGCCTGGTTGACGTCGCGCTCGAGCGCGCGGTGCGTGAGCATCACGATGTCGACCTGGCGCTGCCCCTCGGCCGGCTCCTTCTGCACCATGGCATCGATCGAGATGCGGCAGTCGGCGAGGATGCGCGTGATGTCGGCGAGCACGCCCGGCTTGTCGGCGACGCGCATGCGCAGGTAATAGGAGGTCTCGACATCGTCGATCGACAGCACCGGCGTATCGGAGAGCTGATCGGGCTGGAACGCGAGATGCGGCACGCGGTGCTCCGGGTCGGCGGTGATGAGGCGCGTGACGTCGACCAGATCGGCCACCACTGCGCTGGCGGTCGGCAGGCTGCCGGCACCGGCGCCGTAATAGAGCGTCGGCCCGACCGCATCGCCGTTCACCAGGATGGCGTTCATCACGCCCTCGACGTTGGCAATCAGCCGGCGCGTGGGAATCAGCGTCGGATGCACGCGCAGCTCGATGCCCTTGGCGGTTCGCTTGGTGATGCCCAGCAGCTTGATGCGGTAACCGAGCTCCTCGGCGTAGCGGATGTCTTCCGGCGTGAGCCTGGCGATGCCCTCGGTGTAGGCGCGCTTGAACTGCATCGGGATGCCGAAGGCGATCGCCGAGAGGATGGTGAGCTTGTGCGCGGCATCGATGCCTTCGATGTCGAACGTCGGATCGGTCTCGGCGTAGCCGCGCTTCTGCGCGTCGTTGAGCGCGGCGTCGAACGACAGGCCTTTCTCGCGCATCTCCGACAGGATGAAGTTCGACGTGCCATTGATGATGCCGGCGATCCATTCGATGCGGTTGGCGGTGAGGCCTTCGCGCAGCGCCTTGATGATCGGCACGCCCCCGGCGACCGCCGCCTCGAAGGCGACCATCACACCCTTTTTCTGCGCGGCGGCGAAGATCTGGTTGCCATGCGTGGCGAGCAGCGCCTTGTTCGCCGTGACCACGTGCTTGCCGTGGCGGATCGCCTCGAGCTGCAGGTCCTTGGCCACGGTGTAGCCGCCGATCAGCTCCACCACGATGTCGATGTCCTTCGCGCGCACCACCTCGAAGGCGTCGGCGGTGAGCTTTGCCTTTCCCTTGGTTATTTTTTGGGACCGCGCGAGATCCTTGTCAGCGACCTGCGTGATCTGGATGGCGCGCCCGGCGCGGCGCTGGATCTCGTCCGCGTTCCGATTCAATACCTCCCAGGTGCCGCCGCCCACCGTGCCGATGCCCAGGAGACCGACGCGGATCGGGCGCATCACGCGGCGCCGCGCAGGAGCCCGTCCTTGCGGAACATGTCGCGGATGCCGCGCGCCGCCTGGCGCAGGCGATGCTCGTTCTCGATCAGGGCGATGCGCACGTGGTCGTCGCCGTAATCGCCGAAGCCGATGCCGGGGGCGACCGCGATCTTCGCCTCGGCGAGCAGGCGCTTGGTGAACTCGATCGAGCCGAGCTTGGCGTAGAAATCGGGGATCTTCGCCCAGACGTACATCGAGGCCCTGGGCTTCTCGACCATCCAGCCGACGTCGTGCAGCGCCTTGACCATCACGTTGCGCCGCTTCTCGTAGGTCTTGCGGATTTCCGCAACGCATTCCTGGGGGCCATCCAGCGCGACGATGGAGGCGACCTGGATCGGCGCAAACGTGCCGTAGTCGTGGTAGCTCTTGATGCGCGCGAGCGCGTGCACCAGGTCCTTGTTGCCGACCATGAAGCCGATGCGCCAGCCCGCCATGTTGTAGCTCTTCGACATGCTGAAGAACTCGACCGCCACGTCGCGCGCACCCGGCACCTGCATGATCGACGGCGCCTGCCAGCCGTCGAACACGATGTCGGCGTACGCGAGGTCATGCACCACCAGGATGTTGTGCTCCCTGGCGATGGCGATGACGCGCTCGAAAAACTCGAGCTCGACGCACTGCGCCGTCGGATTCGACGGAAAACCGATTACCAGCATCTTTGGCTTGGGCGTGAGCTCGCGGATCGCGCGCTCGAGCTCGGCGAAGAAGTCGACCCCCGGCGTCATGCGCACCGAGCGCACGTCGGCACCGGCGATGATCGCGCCGTAGATGTGGATCGGATACGAGGGATTGGGCACCAGCACCGTGTCGCCACGCTCGAGGCAGGCGAGCATCAGGTGCGCGAGGCCTTCCTTCGAGCCGATGGTGACGATCGCTTCGGAGTCCGGATCGAGCTCGACCGCGAAGCGCCGCTGATACCAGTCGCAGATCGCCTTGCGCAGGCGCGGGATGCCCTTCGACACCGAATAGCCATGCGTGTCCTCGCGCTGCGAAGCCTCCACCAGCTTCTCGACGATGTGCTTCGGCGTCGGCCCATCGGGGTTGCCCATCGACAGGTCGACCACATCTTCGCCGGCGCGGCGCGCCGCCATCTTCAACTCGTTGGTGATGTTGAAGACGTACGGTGGAAGGCGCTTAATCCTTGAAAATTCACGCATTGTAAAATTGTAGCGTGAAACTTCACGCCTCGACTCCCGGCGCGGCGAACACCATCACCGGCTATGGCGATGATTACGTGATGGTGAACGGCGCGCGGCGCGATAGCAGCGTCATCATCACCGCGGGCGAGCTCTTGCCGTGGAGCGCGACGTTCGACGGGCTCAGCGCCGACGACTTCCGGGGATTCGCCAAGCTCGGCGTCGACATCGTGCTGCTCGGCACCGGCGCAAGACAGCGCTTCCCGCATCCACGCCTCACCGCGGAGCTCGCGCGGCTGCGCATCGGCGTCGAGGTGATGGATTCCAAGGCCGCCTGCCGCACCTACAACATCCTCGTCGCCGAAGAGCGCCGCGTCGCGCTCGCTTTGCTTTTCGGGTGAACCGCACAGCTACCCTCTGGGTCCTCCTGGCAGTGGTCTGGTTCGGCACGCTCGGCGTCCGGCCGCTCTACAAGTCCGACGAGAGCCGCTACGGCGAGATCTCGCGCGAGATGGTGGCGAGCGGCGACTGGGTCACGCCGCGGCTGAACGGTTTCAAGTACTTCGAGAAACCCCCATTGCAGTACTGGACCACCGCGACCTTCTTCAAGGTGCTTGGCGAGCAAGACTGGGTCGCGCGCCTGTGGACGGCGCTCATCGGCTTCGCCGGCATCGGGCTCGTGCTCTACGCCGGCAACCGGCTGTTCGCGCCGCCCGCCGGCTTTTACGCCGCCGCAGTGCTCGCGGGCAGTCCGCTCTACGCCCTCATGAGCCAGGTGAATACGCTCGACATGAGCGTCAGCGTGTTCCTGTCGGCGGCGGTGATCGCGTTCCTGATCGGCCACATGCTGCTCTTCTGGGTGGCCTGCGCATTGGCGGTGCTGAGCAAGGGACTGATCGGCATCGTGCTGCCAGGCGCGGCGCTCTTCATCTACATGCTCGTCAGGCGCGACTGGGCGCTGATTCGGCGCGTGCGACCGGTCAGCGGTGTCATCGTGTTTCTGCTGATCGCCGCGCCATGGTTCATCCTGGTGTCCAGGGCGAATCCGGAGTTCGCGCACTTCTTCTTCATCCAGGAACATTTCCAGCGCTTCACCACCGAGATGCACCAGCGCGTGCATCCCGCCTGGTATTTCCTGCCGGTGCTGCTCGCCGGCATCGGGCCGTGGCTCTTGCCGTTCCTCGCCGCGCTGCGCCCGCGCGATGATCGCGAGCTGTTCCTCGTGATCTGGGCGCTGGTGGTGCTCGCGTTCTTTTCCGCCTCGGGCTCGAAGCTGCCGCCTTACATCCTGCCGATGTTCCCGGCGCTGGCACTGCTCATCGGACGACGACTTGCGGGCGACGCGCGGCGCGGGCTGCTGCTCGCGCAGTCGGCGCTCCTGGTTTTGTTATCCGTCGCCGGCGTCGTGCTGGTCGCCGCATTTTCGGGAAACTACGCCGACTACGCGCGCTGGGTGGCGCTTGCGTTCGCCCTGCTCGCGGTGGCTGCAATCGCGGCGCTGGTATGCGCATTGCGCAGCGCGATCACCGGCGCGGTCGTGTGCCTGGCGGCCGGCGGCCTGATCGCGACCGTGCTCGGCCTCGCCGCGCACCGCACGCTCTCCGACCGGTTTAGCGTCGCAAGTACCGTGGCCAAGCTCGCTGAGCGGCCGAGCGCGAGCACACCGGTGTTTGCCGTCGATATGTACGACCACACGCTGCCCTGGAGCCTCAAGCGCACCGTCACCATGGTCGCGCACCGCGACGAGCTCGAGGTGGCGATCGGCTGGGAGCCGCAGAAATTCATCCGCGACCTGGACGCGTTCGCCGCGGTCTGGCGCGCCACGCCGCAGGCCTGGGCCTTCGTGCCGGCAGGCGCCGTCGATACGCTGCCGGCAAAGCTCGGCATCCCCATGCAGGTGATGGCACGGGGATCGCAGTATGCGATCGTGAAAAAGCCCTGAGCCGGAATCGGTATCATCCCCCGGTGCCGGACTTTCTTCCCTTCACGCGGCCCGACATCGACGAGGCGACCATCGCCGGCGTCGGCGAGGTCCTGCGCTCGGGCTGGATCACCTCGGGGCCGCAGGTCAGGGCCTTCGAGGCGGCGCTCTCGCGCTACTGCGGTGGCCGACCGGTGCGCTGCTTCAATTCCGGCACCGCGACCCTCGAGGTAGGGCTGCGCCTCGCCGGCGTCGGCGAGGGCCACGAAGTCATCACCACGCCGCTCTCCTGGGTGGCGACGGCGAACGTGGCGCTCGAGGTGCGGGCGCGGCCGGTGTTCGTCGACGTCGATCCGCACACGCGCAATATCGATCTGAATGAGATGGAAAAAGCGATCACGCCGGCCACGCGGGCCATCATTCCCGTCGATCTGGCCGGCCTGCCGGTCGACCGCGACCGGCTCAATGAAATCGCCAACCGCAGGCAGCTGCGCGTGGTCGAGGACGCGGCGCAAGCCTTCGGCGCCAACTGGCGCGGCCGCCCGATCGGCAGCTTCGGCGATTTCGTCTCGTTCAGCTTCCACGCCAACAAGAACATCACCACTGCCGAAGGCGGCGCGCTGGTGCTGCCCGACGAGAGCCTGGTAGCGCGCTGCGAGCACCTGCGGCTGCAGGGTGTCGCGCGCAGCGGCGAGGACGGCATGGAGGTCGAGGAGCCGGGCGGCAAGTTCAATCTCACCGATGTCGCCGCGCGCATCGGCCTGGGGCAGCTGCCGCAGCTTGAGCGGTTCACGCAAAGGCGCCGGGCGCTGGCGCGGCGCTACTTTGAGCGATGGGATCGCAGCCTGGGCTGCGAGTTGCCGGTCGAGGACTACGAGCAGTCGAACTGGCACATGTTCCAGGTGGTGCTGCCAGCGCATGTCGAGCGCGCCGGCTTCATCGCCGCGATGCGCGAACAGGGCATCGGGGTCGGCGTGCACTACCCGGCGATGCACCTCTTCAAGCTCTACCGGCGCCTGGGCTGGCGCGAGGGGCAGTTCCCGCACGCCGAGCGCATCGGGCGCGGCATCGTCACGCTGCCGCTTTTCCCGCGCATGGCGGATGCCGATGTCGATCGGGTCTGCGAAACGGTGCGCAAAGTCCTGGCTCCGGCACAAATGAGAAAAATGGGGTCTGTCCCCACTTAAATGAATCTTTCCGTCGTCATCCCCGTTTACAACGAAGAGGCCGGGCTCGCCTCCCTGTTCCAGCGCCTTTACCCGGCACTGGACGCTCTCGGCATGCGCTATGAGGTCATCTTCGTCAACGACGGCAGTCGCGACCGCTCGGCGGCGCTCTTGCGCGAGCAGTTCGCAAGTCGACCTGACGTCACGCGCGTCGTGCTCCTCAACGGCAACTTCGGCCAGCACATGGCGATCATGGCCGGCTTCGAGCGCTGCCGCGGCGAGCGCATCGTCACGCTGGACGCCGACCTGCAGAACCCGCCCGAGGAGATCGGCAAGCTGCTGGCGAAGATGGACGAGGGCCACGACTACGTCGGCGGCGTGCGCGGCGAGCGGCACGACAACGCCTTCCGGCGCCTCGGCTCGCGCGCCATGAACCGGCTGCGCGAGCGCATCACCAGGATCCACATGACGGACCAGGGGTGCATGCTGCGCGCCTACAGCCGCGACATCGTCGAGGCGATCAATGCCTGTCGCGAAGTGAGTACCTTCATCCCCGCGCTCGCCTATACCTTCGCGCGCAGCCCGGCGGAGGTAGAGGTGGCGCACGAGGCGCGCGCCGCGGGCACCTCGAAGTACTCGCTCTACAGCCTGGTGCGGCTCAACTTTGACCTGGTGACCGGCTTCTCGGTGGTGCCGCTGCAGGCGTTCTCGTTCTTCGGCATCCTGATCGCGGTCGGCTCGGTGCTGCTCTATTTCGTCGTCATGGCGCAGCGCATCCTCGCCGGCGCGCCGCTCGACACGCTGCGCACCTTCTGGGACCGCGACATCCTGCAGTTCTTCCTCACCGGCCTGGTGCTCTTCGGCGTCGGCCTGGTCGGCGAGTACGTCGGGCGCATCTACCAGCAGGTGCGCCAGCGGCCGCGGTACCTGGTGCAAGCGGTGCTCGAGCGCGAAGCTGACTCGACTTGGCAAAAGCGGTCGTCTTCGGTTACGGGGACATAGGCGTCCGCGGGATCGCGGCGCTCCTCGAGGCCGGTCTCGAGGTGCCGCTCGTCGTCACGCACCAGGACGACCCGAACGAGAACCGCTGGTACGCGAGCCTGTTCGATTTTTCCACGAAGAAAAAGCTGCCCGTGCTCGCGGACCCGGACCCGGCAGTGCTCCAGCGCGCGGTGGCGCAGGCCAAGCCCGACCTGATCTTTTCGTTCTACTACCGCAGCATGCTGCCGATGTCGGTCCTGCGCCAGGCGCGCCTCGGCGCGTTCAACATGCACGGCTCGCTGCTGCCGAAGTACCGCGGGCGCGCGCCGCTCAACTGGGCCATCCTCAAGGGCGAGCGCGAGACCGGCGTGACGTTGCACGAGATGGTCGAGAAGCCCGACGCCGGGCGCATCGTCGATCAAGCGGCCGTGCCGATCGGCCCCGACGATCTCGCGCTCGAGGTCTTCGGCCGCGTCACCGACGCCGCGCAATTGGTACTCGAACGAGCCCTGCCCGGATTGCTCGCCGGCACGACACGGTTCAGGCAGAACGACCTCTCGAAGGGCAGCTACTTCGGCGGCCGCAAGCCCGAGGACGGCCGCATTGACTGGACGAAAAGCGCGCAGGAGATCCACAACCTGGTGCGCGCGGTAGCGCCGCCGTATCCGGGCGCCTTCTGCGACCGGCTGAAGATCTACCGCACACAAATGATCGAGCGCCGCGCCCCGGTGTCGGCGCCGGGGCCCTACCAGGAGGGCGGCGAATGGTTCGCGCTGTGCGGCGATGGTAAAGTCCTGCGCCTTCTGGAGATCGAA
>DASWER010000536.1:0-9218 GCA_036394655.1 Burkholderiales bacterium | reverse complement strand
GGGCTCGAGCTTCGAGGAGTCGCCGAGCTTCGCCGTCGGCAGCTCGCGCGCCTCGACCTTGAGGAGCGCGATGTCGCTGCGCTTGTCGACGCCCACCACTTTCGCCTTGAACTCGCGCTTGGAGTCGGCCAGGCGCACATTCACATCGTCGAACTCGGCAACCACGTGCGCGTTGGTCAGGATGTAGCCGTCGTCGCTGATGATGAAGCCCGAGCCCAGGCCCTGGCGCGGCGCCTGCCCGCGCTCCGGGAGATCCGGCATGAACCGGCGGAAGAATTCCGTCATCGGATCCTGCGCGCCGCCCTGGCTGGCGGCGCTGCCGGCGTCGCCGCCGGCGGCCGCGGTCTGCGCCTTGCGCGTCGAGATCACGTTCACCACCGCCGGTCCTGCCGCTTTCATCAGCGACTTGAAGTCCGGCAAATCGCGCGTCTGCCCCTGCGCATCGAAGCCGATCAGCGTCAGGAACAGGACGAAGCCGAACACCAGGCGGTCGATGCTCAGCACGGGTGCTTGGCCACGGTGCGATTGACGCGCTGCGGCACCGGCTCGCCCTCGGCCCAGGTGCGCAGCAATGCATCGACGATGTCGTGCTTCGGGCTGCGCGCGACCACGCGCTCATTGAGCTGCAGCGTCACGCCCGGGCCCGGTGCGTAGGCGATGGTGACGCGGTCGCCGACGTTGATGTCGCGCCAGGCGCTGCGGATCGAGCTGAAGTTCGCGCCGTCGAGCTGCTGCTCGAGCGTCTCGCGCCACTTCTTCGGCATTTCCTTCGGCAGGAAAGTTTTATTCAGGATCTGCACGAAGAGCGCCTTCGGCTGCTTCGGATCCTGCAACGCCGCCTCGGGCGGTTGCCGCGGCGGCACGTACAACCCGGCGGCATAGTGGTGAATCCAGAGCGTGTCGCGCGTGGCGCAGCTCGCCGCCGGCAGCGACTGGTTGCCGATGCGCAGCGAGCTTGGCACCTGGATCGCGGTGGCGGGAATCAGCGTCAGCATCCCGATGGCGACCGCGGCGAGGACAAGGAGCCACTTCACGACTGATGCTGCTGCAAATTGCGCTCCCGCTGGGTCCGGGGCGCTCATCCGGCCGCCACGCGTAAAAGGCGCTACCCCACGTAATTCCGGGAACGAAATGTGCCTCTGACCTGCCGTGACCTGCCGTGAAGCCTTTCTAATGACCTTCGTGCTCGCCCTCGTCGGCTGTGCCGATGCCCCGACAGTCGACATGAGTGCCGCAGAGCTTGCCCTCGACCAGGCGCAGCCGCTCGCCAGCCACTACGCGGCGCCGGAGCTGGCCGCGGCAAAGGCCAAGCTCGTGCGGGCGGAGCAGGCGCTGGCGCGCGACGAGCGCCGCGAGGCGCGCATGCTCGCCGAGGAGGCCGAGGTCGACGCCCGCCTCGCCTGGGCGCTCGCGGAAAACGAACGCTCCCGTCGCCCATGAAATTCCTCGCTCTCCTGAGTACCGTGCTGCTCATTTCCTGTGCCGGTGCGCCGCCGGCCAACGACGCGCTCGAGCAGGCGCGCGCCGCCTACCGCGCCGCGCAGGCTGAGCCGGAGGTCGCGACCTATGCGCCGGCGGAGCTCGACGCGGCGGGGCGCGCGCTTGAGGACGCCGAGCGCGCGAGAGGCCGCGACCAGCGCGTGCACCGCGCCTATCTCGCCGAGCAGCGTGCGCGCATTGCCCGCGAGCTGGCGCAGGCGCGGGCGAACGACCGGCGCCAGCTCGAGGCGCGACTCTCCGAAGTCGAGCAGGCGCGCGATGTGAACGATCGCCTGAGCGCGCACGTGCGGCGCCTGCAGGCCCAGGTGGCCGAGCTGCAGGCGGAAGAGACCGATCGCGGCTGGATATTGACGCTGGGAAGCGACGTGCTGTTCGACGTTGGCAAGGCGACGATCAAGCCCGGAGGCCGGCGCGCCCTCGCCAATCTTGCGCGCGTCATGCGCCAGGAAGCCGAGCGCAAGATCGTCATCGAGGGCTTCACCGACGACCGCGGCTCGGCGCAGGCGAACCAGCGGCTCTCCGAGCGCCGCGCCGAGGCGGTGCGCGACGCGCTGGTGCGCGAGGGCATCGAGGCGAGCCGCATCGACGCCCGCGGCCTGGGGGCGTCCTATCCCGTCGCCAGCAACCAGGAGCCGGGCGGCCGGCAGCTCAACCGGCGCGTCGAGATCCTGATCGGCGAGACGGCGGGGCGCGCCGCGACGGGTGCTTCACGCCCGCGCTAAGGCGGCACGCCGGCCGCGCTCGACGTCGATGCCGAGGAGCAGCACGAGGCCGATGACGAAGTAAACGCCGGTGGCGAAGATGCCCAGGCGATGGTTGCCGGCGAAGATCCACGTCACCGCGCCATAGGTCAGCGGCCCGAAGATCGACGCCGCCTTGACGGCCAAGCCCCAGAGTCCAAAAAATTCGGCCAACCGGGCGGGCGGCGCGAGATAGCCGACCACCGCACGGCCCGCGGCCTGCGACGAGCCCATGCACAGCCCCGCGAGATTGGCGGCGATCCAGAACGCCGTGGGTCCCTGAGCGAAGCCGGCAATCAACACCATGATGATCCATCCCACCAGCGTGAGCGCGAGCGAGCGCACGTGCCCGATCGCGTCCTGCAGGTAGCCGAAGCCGAAGGCGCCGATCGCGGCGGTGACGTTCACCACGAGAATCAGAGTGATCGTCTGCTGCGTGGTGAACTTCATCGCCTGCTCGGCGTAGATCGCCGCCAGCGACACGACCGCGGTGATGCCCGCCTGGTAGAAGAGGATGCACAAGAGGAACCGCCACAGGTCGTTGTAGCGATGCGCCTCGCGCATGGTCTCGCGCAGGCGCGCCCATGGCGAATGCACCACCCGCTGGGGAACGGCGCGCTCGCGCAGGAAGATGAAGGTCGGTGTCGCCGCCACGGCGAAGAACACGGCGGTGATCAGCATCGTCACCGGCACGGATTCGGCCGCCGGCCTGCCTGACGCCATGATGTAGGCGAGGCAGATGCCCAGCGCGGTGAGGCCGCCGAGATAGCCGAAGCTCCAGCCCCAGCCCGAGACGCGGCCCATCGCCTGCGAGTCGGCGAGCTCCGGCAGGAACGCGGCGATCAGGTTCTCGCCGGTGCCGAAGAAATAGTTCGACAGCGCCACCAGCGTCAGCGCGAGCAACACGTCTCCCGGCTTCACGAACGCGAGCGCCGCGGTGAAGACGACGCAGCCGACCGTGGAAATGAGGAGCAGGCGTTTCTTCGCCGCATGCGCGTCGGCCCACGCGCCCACCAGCGGACCGGTGAAGAGGATCGCGGCATAGGAGACCGACAGCGCCGCGGTCCACGCGAAGGTGGCCCAGGGGGCGTTGCCGGCGGCGCCCGCGACGAAGTACGCGCCGAACACCGCGGTGATGACCACCGTGGTGTACGCGGAGTTGGCGAAGTCGTACATGCTCCACGCCCAGACTTCGCGGTACTTCACGTCCGAACCCAGCGCGCGCGTGCTCATGGCTTGGCTATCTTGCGGAGAAAGGCGCTCGCTTCGGCATGGTCGCCCGCGATATTAAGCGCTGCACGCGCGCCGCGCTTTAGTGTCGCTCGCGCTGTCTTCGGCATTTCGCGCCAGGCATCGGCGAGCAGCCCCGGTGTTTCTTCTTCGAGCACCGTGACGAGGGCGGCAGCCTGCTCGAGGTCCTTGCGGCCTTTGGCGCGATCCGAGCCTCGGCGTTGCGAAGAAAATAGCTTATGCAGCGCAAAACGCTCGGCCGCGGGCAGCTTGATCGGGACCACCTGGTTCGGGCTCAGGATGACGCTGCCTACCGCGCCGGTGACGAGAAAGTCGAGCAGCGGAATGGTTTGCGCGTGCGCGCCGAGTTCGGGCGCCGGCACGATCTCGCCCGCGACCGGCCCTGGAACCAGCAGGTCGACCGCCAGCGTCTCGGCGCCCGGCAGCTTGTAAGAAGCCGAAGGGCGCCGCGACGGCATTCCCGGCACTGGGAAGAATTCCAATTCCGATTCGTCGAGCACCTGCTTTAATCCCATGCCTGAAGGCAGCGCGAGCGCGAGCGGCTCTCCCCGCGCGAGGTCGATATCCTGGGTCCGGTAGGCCGGCGCGATGACGCCGCAATCATTGAGCAGCGCGCCGTAAGCATGCGAGCCCACGAGCACCAAGCCGGCATCGAACAGTCCGCGGTTTAAGAGCGCCGCCAGCACGGCGGCCGGCTTTCTGTCGATGCGCTGATATCCCAGCACGCGCAGCCGCGACGATCCCGCGGCGAGCGCCCTGGCGAGCTCCACCTCGGCACGTACCGCCTCGAGGCGCTTCGCGTCCACCGAGTCGACGGTGCCGATGTGCTCGTCATCCTTGCGACCGTCGACGCGGATGTACTCACGCACCCAGTACTCGGTGCCGCGGCGCGAGCGGCGCTTGAGCGTTCCCGGCGTCCCGCCGAGCACCCGGCGCTGCGTGCGCGCGAGCTGCTTCACCTCCTGGTAGCGCGTCTGGCTCGAGGCGTCGTGTCGGGCGGCGGGCAGGCAATTCCCCTCAAATCCGCGGATTGGAGGGGAATTGTGCGCCGTTCCCCTCCAATCCGCAAATTGGAGGGGAACCGGCTAGCGTCTCGCCAGCAAGGCCTTGCGGCGCTCGAGGCTCTCGCGAGGCCAATATTTTTCGCGGTCGTAGTACTCCGGCACCGACGCCATCCCCGGCGGGATCATGACCCAGGGCTGCTTCGAGGCCGTGAAGATATGGATATCGGGTGGCAGCCGGTCGGGCTCATCGAGCGTGCCGACGCGCACGAAGCTCAGCACCGGCCCGGCGCCCGCATAGTGGCTCCACACGGCGATGCGGCACTTCGGGCAGCGCGCGATTTTCTGACCCTTGCCGCTTTGCGAGGGCGTGTCGACGAGCTCAGGCTTTGCGCCGAGCACGGTGAGGCGATCCGATTCGATCAT
The DNA here is from genome assembly GCA_036394655.1 of Burkholderiales bacterium. Lineage (GTDB taxonomy): Bacteria > Pseudomonadota > Gammaproteobacteria > Burkholderiales > SG8-39 > SCGC-AG-212-J23. The sequence continues at coordinate 4,300 of DASWER010000536.1, read as the reverse complement.
CGCGTTGAGCGCGAACGAAGCGCCGGTCTCGCGCTGGCACCAGCGGCAATGGCAGCAGTGCACGAAGAGCGGCCTGGTCTCCATGCGGTAGCGCACGTCTTTGCAGTCACAGCCGCCTTCGAGCCGGAAAGTCATGGCACGCGCACCGCGTCGCCCACCTGCACCGCGCCTTCGCGCAGCACGCGCGCGTACAAGCGGCTCCAGCCCGGGTGCGCCTTCTGCGACACACGCTTGAACTTGCCGCCGAGGAAGTAGGGCTCGAGATTGCTGCAAGGCGCCGCGTAGTCGGTGAGCTCGAGCAGCACGCCACCGACTTCCAGCTTCGCGCCGGGCAGCATCTGCTGCCAGTCGATGCCCGTCAGCGTGAAGTTCTCGCCGATCGAGCCGGCCTCGATCGGGTGGCCTTCGGCCTGCAAGCTGCGGATCAGGTCGAGGGAGTAAAGGCACACCGCGCGCGACGGGCCGCCGTGGTAGCGCAGGTCGCGCTGCCGGTCGCCTTCGAGGCCGCGCGCACGAACAGCGCACCCAGGGCGTGACAGTTTTGGCACGCCGCCGTTGGAAACGTTGATCGAGTGCAGAGATCCGGGAATGGCGGGCGGAAGTTTGCGGTATAGTCTTTCGCCAATGCAACAAGTAGTTAAGACGGAAACTTCCGGTCACCGGCTGACGCTCAACGAGGTGCTCGACTGGCTGGTCGAGGACCAGCTGGTCGCCGCCGCGCCCGCTGAAGAGCTGAAGAAGGAGCGCCGCTATTACCGCGGCGCGTCGCATCCGCTGGTCAGCATCGCCGAGCAGAAGTGGCGCCATGCCACGGCGCCGGGCAAGGCGCTGTCGATCGAGCTGCTCACGGAGTGGCTGGCGAAGCGCGTTGGCATGGAGTACCTGCACATCGATCCGCTGAAGATCGACTTCGCCGGCGTCACCGAAGTGATGTCCTCGGCCTATGCGACGCGCTTTCGCATCCTGCCGGTCGGGGTGTCGGGCAAGGAAGCGACCGTCGCCACCGCCGAGCCGAACGTGCGCGACTGGGAGCCCGAGCTCGCGCGCATCATCAAGCGCGACATCAAGCGCGTGATCGCCAATCCGCAGGATATCGAGCGCTACCAGGTGGAGTTCTACAACCTGGCGAAGTCGATCAAGGGCGCCGGCAAGAGCGCGAGCGGCGCGAGCGGGCTGTCGAACTTCGAGCAGCTGGTCGAGCTCGGCAAGGGCGACAAGCCGGTCGACGCCAACGACGCGCACGTGGTGCGCATCGTCGACTGGCTGTGGTCCTACGCCTTCGAGCAGCGCGCGAGCGACATCCATGTCGAGCCGCGTCGCGAGCACGGCATCGTGCGCTTTCGCATCGACGGCGTGCTGCACCAAGTCTACCAGATCCCGGCGCAGGTGCTCACCGCGATGACCAGCCGCATCAAGATCCTCGCGCGCATGGACGTGGTGGAGAAGCGCCGGCCGCAGGACGGGCGCGTCAAGACGCGCACGCTCGCCGGCGAGGAGGTGGAGCTGCGAATTTCGACTTTGCCCACCGCCTTTGGCGAGAAGCTGGTGATGCGCATCTTCGATCCCGAAGTGCTGGTGCGCGACTTCAAGGAGCTCGGCTTCTCCGAGGAGGATCACAAGCGCTGGCTGGAGATGACCAACCGGCCGAACGGCATCGTGCTGGTCACCGGTCCCACCGGCTCGGGCAAGACCACCACGCTCTACTCGACGCTCAAGAGCCTGGCGACCGCCGAAGTCAACGTGTGCACCATCGAGGACCCGATCGAGATGGTCGAGGCGTCCTTCAACCAGATGCAGGTGGTGCAGGCGATCGACTTGGGCTTCGCTGAAGGCGTGAGGGCGCTGATGCGCCAGGACCCCGACATCATCATGGTGGGCGAGATCCGCGACCTGGAAACCGCCGAGATGGCGGTGCAGTCGGCGCTGACCGGCCACCTGGTGCTCTCCACCCTGCATACCAATGATGCGCCGGCCGCGGTGGCGCGCCTGCTCGAGCTCGGCGTGGCGCCGTACCTCCTCAACGCCACGCTGAACGGCGTCATGGGGCAGCGCCTGGTGCGCACCCTGTGCACGCATTGCAAGCAGAAGACCGATCTCAACCGCAGCGAGGACCAGGAGGCGTGGGAAGCGCTGGTCGCGCCGTGGAAGTCCAAGCATCCGGCGCGGCTCTACAAGCCGGTCGGCTGCCTCGAGTGCCGCATGACCGGCTTCATGGGGCGCATCGGCATCTACGAGACGCTGCTGTTCAACAGCGCGATCAAGACCCTGGTGAACGCGAAGGCCGACCTCGGCGCGCTGCGCGAGCAGGCGTTCAAGGACGGCATGAAGCCGCTGCGCATCAGCGGGGCGATGAAGGTGGGCGCCGGGCTCACCACCATCGAGGAAGTGCTCAAGGTCGCGCCGCCGGTGCGCGACGGAGCCTGAATCCGTTCACCGACGCGCTGGTCCTGGCCGCCATTTCGGCGGCCGTGGCCTATCTGGTCATGGTGCTGCTCGGCGGCCGGCGCGAGCGCGAGCTCGCCGAAGCGCGCTCGCATGAAGAGCGGCTGAAGCGGCTCACCGAGCTGTCCGCCGACTGGTTCTGGGAGACCGACGCCGAGCACCGCATCACCTGGCTCTCTGGCGGCGGGCCGGTGGCCACGCTGTTCGGCGACAGCCCGACCTACGGCAAGCGCTTCTGGGAGATCCCGCGCGTCGAGGTGGAGGCGCGGGCGCTCGAAGCGCATCTCGAGCGGCTGGGCAAGCAGCTGCCGTTCTTCGACCTCGAGATCGCACGCGCCGATCAGCGCGGCGCCCGGCAGGTGCATATCATCTCGGGCCAGTCGCACCATGGCGCGCACGGCGCCTTCATCGGCTATCGCGGCGTCGGGCGCGATGTCACCGAGCAGCGCCGCGCCGAGCGCAGCCTGTCGCAGGCGAAGGAGCGCCTCGAGATGGCGCTCGACGGCGGCAATCTCGCCGAATGGCACTACGACGCGGTGAACGACGAGCTCTACGCGGGCGACGGCTGGGTGCGCTTTCTCGGCCACGCGGACTCGCCCACCGTCACTCGGGGCGCGGAATTCTTCGCCACCATTCATCCGGACGAGCGCGAGAGCGCGCGCGCTGCCTGGGTGGGTGCGCTGAAAGGCGCGGTGGCCGAATACGAAACCGAATTCCGCGCCGCGCTGCGCGGCGGCGGCTGGAAGTGGCTGCATGCCCGCGGCCGCGTCACCGAGCGCGACGCCGGGGGCCGCGGCCTGCGCATGTCCGGCATCGTCGCCGACATCGATGCGCAAAAGCGCGCCGAGCTCGCGGTGAGCGAGGCCGACCAGCGCTTCCGCGATGTCGCCGCGGTCTCCGGCGAGTATGTCTGGGAAGCCGACGCCGAATGGCGCTACACCTATCTGTCCGAGCGCGTCGAGGCGCTGCTCGGCTATGCGCGCAGCGAGCTTCTCGGGCGCCGCCTTTCCGAGTTCGTGCCGCTCGGCGAGGAGCGCGCAATGCGCGACTGGTTCGCCAACCATGGCGGCGATGGGCATGCATTTCGCGATCTGGTGCACCGCGTGATGACCAAGTCGGGCGGCGTCCTCTGGCAATCGCTCTCCGGCGTGCCGCTGCACGACGCCGAGGGGCGCTGGATCGGCTACCGCGGCACCGCCGCCGACGTCACCTCGCGCAAGCAGGCCGAGACGCGCATCGAGCAGCTCTCGAGCCGCGATGCGCTAACTGGACTTGCCAACCGCAGCCTGCTCGCCGAGCGCAGCGGCGAGGCGATCCTCAACGCCTTGCGGGCACGCTCGCAGCTCGCGCTGTTGTGGATCGATCTCGACCGCTTCAAGCTGGTGAACGAGACGCTCGGCCATGCCGCCGGCGATGCGCTGCTGCGCGCGGTGAGCGAGCGGCTGAGCAACGCGCTGCGCCGCGAGGACCTGCTGGCGCGCCTGGGCGGCGATGATTTCGCGCTGCTCTGGAATGATCTCAAGTCGCGCGAGGAGGCGGCGACCCTCGGCGAGCGGCTGCTGTCGATCCTCGGCCGGCCGTTCACCATCGAAGGCCGCACGCTCACGGTCGGCGCCTCGATCGGCATCGCGCTCTATCCGCGCGACGGGCGCGACTTCGGCGAGCTCCTGAAGCATGCCGACGCGGCGATGTACTGCGCCAAGGAATCCGGCGGCGCCGCATTCCGCTTCTACCATCCGACGCTCGGCGCGCGCGCCGCGGAGCGCCTGCGCGTGGAAAACGAGCTGCGCGCGGCGCTGGCGCGCAGCGAGCTGGTGCTGCACTGGCAGCCGGTGGTGCACGGACGCTCCGATATCGT
>DASWER010000535.1:0-4440 GCA_036394655.1 Burkholderiales bacterium | reverse complement strand
GGCTCGCCGCCGACGAGCTGCGCGAGAGCGAGGCGCGCTTTCGCAGCCTGACCGATCTTTCGTCCGACTATTACTGGAGGCTGGACGAAAATCTGCGCTTCACCTACATGTCGGACCAGGCCTACACCCTGCGCGCATACCCGGAGGAATCGCCGCTCGGCAAGACGCGCTGGGAGCTGCCCGGTCTCACGCCGCTCTCCTGTTCGTGGGCCGAGCACCAGGCCACGCTTGCCGCCCGCCAGCCCTTCCGCGACCTCGAATTGAGCCGCGTCGTACCGGACGGATCCGTCGGTTATTTCAGCGTCAGCGGCGCGCCGATGTTTGACGGCCAGGGGCGCTTCAAGGGCTACCAGGGCGTCGGGCGCCACATCACCGAGCGCAAGCGCATCGAGGAGGAGTTGCGCTCGCGTCAGGAAATGCTCGAGCTCGCCCAGAAGTCGGCGCGTGCCATCGCTTTCGAATGGCGCATCGGGCCGGGCGGCGAGGGGGAAAACCGCTGGTCGAGCGACCTCGAGGCGATGTACGGGCTCGCGCCCGGGACCTATGACGGCAGCTACGAAAGCTGGAAGAAGCTGTTGCACCCCGACGACTGGCCGGCGGTGAAGGAGGCGCTGCAGCACGCGCAGCGCACCGGCGAGGTCGCCGCCGAGTATCGTGTGGTTCATCCCGACGGTTCAGTGCACTGGCTGCAGGCCAGGGGCCGGATGTTCTTCGACGGCGCCGGCAAGCCGACGCGCATGGTGGGCTTCATGCAGGACGTGACCGACCGCCGGCACGCCGAGGAGGAGCTGAGAAAGATGGAGCGGGAGCTGCGCCGCGCGCAGCGCCTCGAGGCGATGGGCACGCTCGCCGGTGGCATCGCGCACGATTTCAACAACATCCTCGGCGCCATCCTCGGCTACGGCGAGATGGCGCAGCGCGGCGCGAAGAAAGGCACGCGGCTGCAGCGCGATCTCGACAGCATCATGTCCGCCGGCGAACGGGGCCGCGCCCTGGTCGACCGCATCCTGGCCTTCAGCCGCAGCGGGGTGGGCGAGCGCGTCGCCGTGCACGTCGAGGCGGTAGTGCGCGAAGCGCTCGATCTCCTGGCGGGCGACCTGCCGCGAGGCGTTCGCGTGCGCGCCGACCTGCGCGCCGGGCGCGCGGCAATGCTGGGCGATCCGACGCAAGTGCACCAGGTCGTGATGAACCTCGCCAGCAATGCGGTGCAGGCCATGCCGAAGGGCGGATTGCTGCGGGTGTCGCTCGAGCGCGTCCGCTTCGAGTCGGCGCGCGCGGCTTCGGTCGGCGCGATCTCGGCGGGCGAATACCTGGTTCTCAAAGTCGCGGATGCGGGCAGCGGCATCCGCGCCGAGGTCCTCGAGCGCATGTTCGATCCGTTCTTCACCACCAAGGAGGTCGGCGTCGGCAGCGGCCTCGGGCTCTCGCTGGTGCATGGCATCGTCAGCAACGTCGGCGGCGCGATCGACGTCGCCACCGAGCTTGGCAAGGGCACCACGTTCACCGTCTACCTGCCGCGCAGCGGCGATGCGCTCGAGCAGCGCAAGGACCAGACGCGCTCGCTGCCGCGCGGCGATGGGCAGCGTGTGCTGGTGGTGGACGATGAGGAGCCGCTGGTTCGCCTGGCGACCGAAACTCTCGAGGGGCTGGGGTACGCGACGGCAGGTTTCACCTCGAGCGTCAATGCGCTGAAGGAGTTCGGCGCCAATCCCGGCAGTTTCGACGCCATCCTGACCGATGAGCGCATGCCCGGTGTCACCGGCTCGACCATCATCCAGGAAGTGCGCCGCATCAATGCCTCGATCCCGATCCTGCTGATGAGCGGCTACGTCGGTGCCGCGGCGGCGCTCAAGGCGCGCGAGCTCGGCGCCGACGATGTCCTCAGGAAGCCCCTGCTTGCCCGCGAGCTCGCCGCCAGCCTGGCGCGCGTGCTGCATCACTAGCCCCGTTTTTTTAAACCGAAAGGATACGACCATGATCCGCGAAGAAACCAAGCTGCGCCGCGCTGCCCCGCTCAAGACGCCGAGCGACCTGGGGGCCGAGGCGACGAAAGACCTGTCGGCCGCGTTGAACGTGCTGCTCGCCGATCTGTTTGCGCTGTATCTCAAGACCAAGAACTTCCACTGGCACATCTCGGGGCCGCATTTCCGCGACTATCACCTGCTGCTCGACGAGCAGGCCGACCAGATCTTCGCCATCACCGACACGGTGGCCGAGCGGGTGCGCAAGGTCGGCGGCAACACGCTGCGCTCGATCAGCCAGATCAGCCGCCTGCAGCGCGTATCGGACAACGATGCCGACTACGTCACGCCGCTCGACATGCTGGCGGAGCTGCGCGAGGACAACATGCGCCTCGCCGCCCATATGCGCGAGACCCACGGCGTGTGCGACGAGCACGGCGACGTCGCTACCGCGAGCCTGCTCGAGGTGTGGATCGACGAGGCGGAAAAGCGCGTCTGGTATCTGTTCGAGGCGAGCCGCAGGGGCGACGCGCCGGGCCGCTAAGCTACATCCCGCCCAGGGTCGGCCGCTCGGCTGCGCCGTCGCGCCAGCCGCGGTTGTACTCGCCGGCATCGACCGTTGCGCAGCGCCGCGCGTACAGCTCGGCCTGTGCGAACGCGCCATAGCGGCCGTCGCGCCAGCCGTGGGCGTACCAGTCGCCGCCGCAGTCCGCGGCGGTGGCGCAGCCGCCGATCGCCAGCGCGCATCCTAGAGCTAAGAGGGCCTTGTGCACGGCGCGATCTTCGCGCGCCAATGGGTCGCCCGTGTTGCAACGCCGTCGCAGAGCGTTACGACTGACACCGAGCGCAATCGATTTCTCCTCGCTACAGCCGTCACCGTGCGACGACACGCTGACATCGGCGTGCGGTCCGCGTGCTCGAGGATCGACGCGCTGTCACCCAAGAAAGGAAGACAAGATGAAATACCCGATCGTCGCCGCTTCACTGCTCGCCGCCGCTGCGCTCACCGGCGGCTGCGCCTCGGACGGAGCGCAGGTCTACAACGCGAGCGAGGCGCGCAGCGTCGAGAGCGTGCAGTACGGCACCGTGGTCAGCGCGCGGCCGGTGGAGATCAAGGGCGAGCGCCCCGTGGTCGGCACGCTCGCCGGCGCGGCTGTCGGCGGCCTGCTCGGCAGCCAGATCGGCCATGGCAACGGCAGCATCGCGGGAGCGGTGCTCGGCGCGGTCGGCGGCGGCGTTGCCGGCAACGCCATCGAACAGCGGGTCACGACACACAAGGGCGAGGAAATCACGGTGCGGCTGGACACCGGCGAAACCATCGCCATCGTCCAGCCCGGGTGGCAGGACTTCGCCGCGGGGCAGCGCGTGCAAGTCGTCACCGGACGCGGCGGCGCGCGCGTCCAGCACGCCTAGCAACACATTCCCCAACTGAAAGGAAATTTCCATGAAATCCCGTCTGCGTTTTCTTACCCTGTTCATTGCCCTTGCCCCGGCGCTACCGGCAGCGGCCGTCGAAGGCTATGTCACCGACCGGTTCAATGGCGAGCCCGTGCGCTCCCGCTACGGCGATTGCGTGCACGACTATGGATGGCGGCCCGGCATGCGCTTCGCCGATTGCGAGCCGGCGCCGGCCGAGCCGGTGGCCGCGCCCGCGCCGCAAGCCGCACCGGTCGAGGAGCCGCCGGTCGCCGCAGCGCCGCCGGCGCCCGCGCCGCAGCCCATCCCGCAGGCAGTCCCGTTCCGGCTGTCGCTCGATGCGCTGTTCGATTTCGACAGCGCAAAGCTCAAGCCCGAAGGACGCGCAGCGCTCGACGAGCTCGCCGGCCGGCTCGCCGTGTCGAACTACGAAACCCTGGCGATCGTCGGCCATGCCGACCGTATTGGTGCCGCCAGGTACAACCGCGCGCTTTCGGAGCGCCGTGCCGGCGCCGTGCGCGACTACCTCGTCGCCCAGGGCATCGACGCGCGGAAAATCTCGCCGAGCGGCGTCGGCGAGAGCCAGGCCACCGCGCAATGCAAGCACATCCGGGGCGCGCGCCTCATCGCCTGCCTGCAGCCCGACCGCTACGCCGAGCTGACGGTCTCCGGCACCCGGGCGCAGCTCTCGGCCGGGCCCGCACTGTTACTTCTGCAACGCAGCGGCCGGAGGACGACACACGCGCGAAACGCTGAGGTCGCAGGCTGAAGGCGCCCTACAGAGGAGCTGCCATGATCAACGATCGAGTGGTTGCGCAGGTTTCCACGAAGCACGCCGAGCTGTTTCTCGCGCGCATCGCCAATCTGTTCGAGCGCCTGCCGATGCTCTCCGGGTTTCATGTGACCGTCGAGCTCGATGTCGTCGAAGTGTCGGTGCACACCTGGCCCGGCTGGGTGCCGGCGCGCGAGCTGGAAGACGAGATCCGCGCCGCGCTCGAGGACCTGATGGCCGACGGCGCCGAGCAGACGGCAGAGCTGCTGCAGGGGCGAACCTTCGCGCGCG
>DASWER010000534.1:0-3581 GCA_036394655.1 Burkholderiales bacterium | reverse complement strand
GGCGCCGTTAGCGGCAAGGTCGCGCGCGAAACCGGCGAGGCCGATGTTGACGACCCGCAGCGGCCCCGCGAGCAGCGAATGCACTAGCGGCGCGCGCGCCAGCGAAGCTGCGGATAGCGCTCGCGCGGACCGGAAGGCGCGAGATACGCCGGCGCGACCGCTTCCAGCGCCTGCGGCGTGATGCCGAACGGGAACTCGGCATTGGTGGTGTTCGGCACCTGCATCGAGCGGTAGTTGTCGCGCGTCATCAGCTTGCCGGGAAGCATTTCGAGCGCCCAGGCCTGCAGATAGGACAGGCGATCGGGCAGACCGATGACCAGGCGCCGCCGGTGCGTGAAGACGCAGACCAGCTCGATCAGCTCCTTAAGCGTGTATTCGCGCGGTCCGCCCAGGTCGTAGCGCTTGCCGTGGGCTTCAGCGTCACCGAGCGAGGCCGCCATGGCCTGCGCCACATCGCCGACGTAGACCGGCTGGAAGCGCGCCTGCGGACAGGGCACGGCGAGCACGGCCAGGAAGCGCGACATGAAGGCGAAGCGGTTGAGAAACTTGTCCTCGGGCCCATAGATCACCGAGGGGCGCAACACGGTGACTTCGAGGTCCTCGGCATCGAGCACCGCCTGCTCGCCCTTCGCCTTGGAGCGCTGGTATTCCGAAGGCGCCTCGCTCGAGGCGCCGAGCGCGCTCATGTGGATCAGGCGCTTCACGCCGGCGGCGCGGCAGGCCGAGACCGCAGCGAGCGGCAGCTCGACGTGCGCGCGGGCGAAATCGCCGTGCAGTATGCCGACCAGGTTGATGAGCGCGTCCTGGCCGTGCGCCAGGCGCTCGAGCACGCCGCGCCGATTGATGTCGGCCTCGATGACGTCGACGGTCGGCAGCAGGATCAGGTGCTTGGCGCGCTCGCGCCGCCGGGCGGGAACGGTGACGCGCATGCCGCGCCGCACGAGAGCGGCAACCAGGTGGCGGCCGACAAAGCCCGAGCCGCCCAGGACCAGCACGTTGTCCAACTTCACTGCAGGTCGTCGTCCACCGGCTCGGGGCCGCCGCCGCGCGGCGTGATCGTGCCGAGGCGCGCCTTGAGCGGCGACACCTGCTTGTCGATCAGCGCGGCGTAGAACACCGAATTCGCCATCACTTTCTTGACGTAGTCGCGCGTCTCCGGGAACGGGATGGTCTCGGCATAGATCGCGCCCTCGAGCGGGCGGCTGGCATCGCGCCAGCGGCGCGCGCGCGCCGGGCCGGCATTGTAGGCGGCGGAGGCGAGCAGCGGATGGCCGAGCTGGTCGAGCACCAGGCGCAGGTAACCGGTGCCGAGCGTGATGTTGGTCTCGACTTCGGTGACGCCTTTGCGCAGGTAGTTGCGCAGCCCGATCTTCTGCGCGACGAAGCGCGCCGTGCGCGGCATGACCTGCATCAGGCCGGCGGCGCCGGCGCTCGAGCGCGCGTCCGAGATGAAGCGGCTCTCCTGGCGCACCAGGCCGAGGATCCACGCCTCGTCGAGATCGTAGGTCTTGGCGTATTCGGTGAACACCTCGCGGAACGGCAGCGGGTAGCGCAGCGCGAAGTTATGCGTGCGCACGGTGCGGTCGGCGGCCTGGATCGAGCGGTCCCAGATGCCGGCGCGCCGCGCGAACTCGGACGCCGCGAGCAGCTTGGCATCGTCGAAGTAGCGGATGCTGAACAGCCATTCGCGCACGCCTTCGTTGCGCATCCCGAGGCGGATCAGCTCGAGCGCGCGGGCGAGCCCCGGTTCCTGGCGTGCCGCGTCGACTTCGCCTTCGGTCGGCACGTAGATCGACTCGGGCAGGGTCGAGACGTAGCCGAGCTCCTCGGCGGCGAGCAGCCCGTAGAAATCGGTATTGCCGGCGATGCGCAGGTAGTAGGCGCGGCTGCCGGTCTCTTCGCCCTGCGCCGCCAGGGCGCGGCCGTACCAGTAAGTCCAGGCCGACTCGTGGCGCGTGCTGGTGGGCATGAGATCTATGGTTTCGCGCACCACGTCCCAGCGCGCGAGGCGCAGCGCAGCACGCACCTTCCACGCCAGCTGGTCCTCGTCGAGCTGCTTGCCGGCACGCGCGTACCACTTCAGCGCATCGGGATGATGCTCGCGCGCAGCCTCGTAGCCGATGCTGCCCCACAGGTAGCGCACATCGGCTTCCGTCAGCCGCGACGCCAGGCGGCTCTCGAGCAGCTTGGCGCTCGCTTCGGGATCGTTGCGCGCGTAGCGCAGCAGCGCGAGCACCACCACCTCGCGCACCGGGCGGCGCTCGAGGGTGCGCGGCAGGCGATCGAGCAGGCGCTTGGGCTGGCGCGCGGCCTCGGCCAGCATGCGCTCGTCGGGCGAATCGGCCTTCTCGAGATAGCCGAGCGTGGTCTTCGCCGCCGTGAGCTGGCCTCTCTCGAACAGCATGCGCACGCGGCGCCAGACATCGGTCACGGTGATGCGCTCGTCGTCGAGCAGGGCTTGCGCGAGCTTGCCGCAGCCTTCGGGCAGCTCGCGCGGCTCGAGCCACATCCAGTCGGCATCGGCCAGCGTGGTCGGCTCGCCCCGCCCCAGCGCCATCAGCCAGGCGTAGCAGCGCACCTCGAGGTCCTCGCGCGGGTAAAGCGCGAGCTGGCGCTCGAACTCGGGCCAGTCGCCGCGCTTGCCGAGCACCTTCAGCCAGTCGCCGCGCAGCACCTCGGCGACGTAGGTGTTGGCGTGTTCCTCGAAGAACGCCTGCACTTCCTTCGTCGGCGTGTCTTCCAGGCGCATGGCGATGCGCCAGTAGTCGATCCAGGGATCGAGCAGATGGCCTTCGAGCTTTTTCGCGAAGCGCGCGAACTTGAGGGCGTCGCCGGCCCGGTAGGCGTCGTACGCTCCCAGGACCGCATCATCATTGGCTGCCGCCGCTGCCAGCGGGGCCACCGCCAGCGCCAGCGCTGCCAAGAGATTGCGTAATTCCTTAGAAATCATAAAACTGCCCATATGCCCCAACCGCCGGCCCCACTCAAAGACTGGCGCAAAGCCCAGCGCGAGAAGCTCATCGCGGCGCGAATGGCGCTGCCCGCGGCGACACTTGATGCCTTTCGCCAGCGGATCGACGCAAATCTTGAGCTCTCTTTCCCCGGACTTGCCCGTTGCCGCCTCGCTTTTTGTTGGCCGATCAAAGGCGAGTACGACGCCCGCCATTTTGCCAGAACGATGCGCGACCGGGGTGCGTTGACAGCGCTGCCGGTCGTGGTCGGCGCAAAAAAACCGCTGGTGTTCCGCGAATGGCATCCTGGCGTCGTCCTCGCCACCGGCGCGCTCGATATTCCCTACCCGGCGGACTCACCCGAAGTGCAGCCGGACGCGGTGATTCTGCCGATGAACGGTTGGGATGCTCAGGGTTACCGCCTCGGCTACGGCGCCGGCTTCTTCGATCGGACGCTGGCGAGCCTCGCCAAGCGGCCGGTGACCATCGGAGTTTCCTACGAGCTGGCGAAGCTCGACACCATCCATCCGCAGCCGTGGGACATCCCAATGGACTACGTGGTGACCGAGCGCGGGGTTTATCGTCGCGATCCAGACGGTCTCGCCTATCTCGGCGAGCCGCAGCGCGGCG
>DASWER010000533.1:0-1771 GCA_036394655.1 Burkholderiales bacterium | reverse complement strand
TGGCGCGCGGCGTCGGCAATCTTGATCTTCGCCGCCGAGACGGCGCGCTTGCGCTCGTCGGCGGTCGCGGACTGATCGACCTTCGAGCACGCGAGGCAAGCCATCGAGCGCGCCTGCTCGCTGGCGATGAAGAGATCGACGATGCGGTGCTGCAGCGCCTGGAAGGTGCCGATCGGCACGCCGAACTGCTTGCGCGTCTTCAGGTACTCGAGCGTGGTGTCGCAGGCGAATTTCATCGCGCCGACCGCCTCGGCACAGGCGAGCGCCGCGCCGAAGTCGATCGCTTCCTCGAGCGCGGCGCGACCGCCGCCGATCGGCTCGGCCTCTGCGCCGCGCAGCATCACGTCGGCGGCGAGGCGCTGGTCCATGGTGCGGTAGGCCTGCAGATCCACCTTGCCGATATCGACCAGGAACAGCCCGATCGCGCCCTCACTGCGTGCGCTCACCACCAGCCGCTCGGCAAGCGGCGCGCCGATCACCGCGCTCTTCTCGCCCTCGATCTTCCACTTCGCGCCGTCGCGCCTGGCACTCGCACGGATCGCATCGAGCGAATAGCGCGCGCCTTTCTCGGTATGCGCAAGCGCAAGCCTGGTGCGTCCCTCGACCACACCGGAAAGAAGCGCGGGAAGCAGCGCCTCTTTCTGCGCCGCCGAGGCGCCGCGCTCGATGAGGCGCGTGGCGAGCACCAGGGGCAGGTACGGCTCGACCACCAGCGCCTCGCCGAAGGCATCCATCACGCCCATCAGATCGACCGCGCCGCCGCCGAAGCCGCCGTGCTCGGCCGACACCGGCAAGCCGGTGAGCCCTATTTGCGCGAACTGCGCCCAGGCCTCCGCGCTCCAGCCATGCCCGGCGACGATGTTCTTGCGCGCCTCGAAGTCGTAGCTCTTCGCCAGGTAGCGCCGTACGGAGTCGGCGAGGAGCTGCTGCTCTTCGTTGTAGTCGAAGTTCATAGACCCAACGTCATCTTGGCGATGATGTTGCGCTGGATCTCGTTCGAGCCGGCGTAGATGGTGGTCTTGCGCATGCTCAAGTAACGCTTGCGCACCGCGTCGCTCAGCGGGTCGGATGCGGTGGGATCGGTGGCGTCCATCATCAGCTCGGTCAGGCCCTGCTGGATCTCGGTGCCCTTGATCTTCAGCATCGAGACGTCGGCGCCGGGCGGCTGGCCGGTGCGCCGCATGCGATCGAGGAAGCGCAGGTTGGTGATCTCGAGCGCGGCGAGCTCGACCTCGATGCGCGACAGCCGGTCGCGCCAGCGCTGGTCCTGCATCATCGGCGGGGCGCAGGTCGAGGCGTAATCCTTGAGGCGTGCGAGCTGGCGCTTCGATTCGCCGATGCGCCCGGTGTTCATGCGCTCGTAGCCGAGCAGGTACTTGGCGACGGTCCAGCCCTTGCCTTCCTGGTGCACCAGGTTTTCGATCGGTACTTCCACGTCGTCGAAGAACACCTCGTTCACTTCGTGCGCGCCGTCCATCAGCATGAGCGGCCGCACGGTGATCCCGGGCGTCTTCATGTCCATCAGCAGAAACGAGATCCCCTCCTGGCGCTTCGGCGTCGCCACATCGGTGCGCACCAGGCAGAAGATCCAGTCGGCATAGTGGGCGAGCGTGGTCCAGATCTTCTGGCCGTTCACCACATAGTGGTCGCCTTGCCGCAGCGCCTTGGTTTTCAGCGAGGCGAGATCGCTGCCGGAGCCGGGCTCCGAATAGCCCTGGCACCAGAAATCGTCGCCGTTATAGATGCGCGGCAGGAAGCGCTTCTTCTGCGC
>DASWER010000532.1:0-18516 GCA_036394655.1 Burkholderiales bacterium | reverse complement strand
TGGAAGGGCTGCGCGAGGCGGTCAACTTCGTGCAGATCGAGCAGGCGAAGCGCTTCACCAACCGCGCGCTGCCGATGGCCGAGGCCGAGTCGACGGCGTTCGACACCACCATCGCGCTGTGGGACGAGATGCAGGCCGGCTACCAGCGTTGCCTCGAGGGCGCGCTCAACCGCGATTCCGGCATGCGGGCGCAAGCGGCGCTGATCTGCCAGCGCCTGATCACCTACATCGGGCTGCGCATGTTTCACCATTACCGCGCCTACCGTCAGGTGCCGGCGACCGACTGGCGCGCCCTGCACGAGGCCTACGCCGCCGCCGAGAAGCTCGACGTCGCCGAAGACGCAGTGAAGGATTTCCTGAACCGCGACGTCCAGGACAGCTCGCCGCGCATCGCCTACGCGCGCGACGTGCTGATGGGCATGTGCGGTCCCAACGAGCTCCACCCGCGGCAGCTCACCTTCGTCGCCTATCTCCTCGAGCGCTGGGCCTCGAAACTCGAAGTGGTCTCGAAGCCGGTCGACGAAGCCGAGGGCGTGCCGCCGCTGATCGCCGACCTCGAGAGCGAAATCTGCCCCGAACGCACCGAGGCGACCGACGCCGCCGAGCCGCGCTACCTCGATGCGCGCAAGCTCGCCAAGAGCCTGCGCAATCGCGTCGCGCTGCTGCGCAAGGGCGAGTCGCCGGCCAAGCTCGCGCTCGGCGAGGATTGCGTGCAGCCCTCTTGCGAGCAGCTGCTGGTCTACCTTTATCGCCAGTGGTGCCAGGCGAAGTCCGCGCGCGTGATGGAGCGCCGCGCGTCGAGCGCGGCGGCGGAGGCCTGCAGCGAGCTCCCGGGCATCCACTACTACATCTCCGGCCGCGTGTTCAAACCGCCGAACGAGCAGACCGAGCTCACGCAGAAGCAGCGCGAGGAGATCGCCACTTTCGGGCGCGTCAGCACGCGCGAGGAAGACGAGTACAGCAACGCCAAGGGCTTCCTCATCGAGCATTGGCAGATCGAGGACGAAAGCGCGCAGGGCATGCACATGGTGCGCAAGGCGAATGAGCCCGGCAAGCGCCTCGCCCACGGTCAGCTGATCGGTGTGCGCCCCGGCGATGGCAAGCAGTTCATGCTGGCCCAGCTGCGCTGGCTGATGGCCGCGGAAAACGGCGACGTGCACGCCGGGCTCAAGCTGCTGCCCGGGCTGCCGAGTCCCATCGCCGTGCGCCCGACCGGGCTCAACGTGCAGCAGGACAGCTGGGTGCCGGCGCTCGCGCTGGGCGCGGTGGCGGCGCTCAATTCGCCGATCTCGCTGGTCCTGCCCTCGGGCTGGTACAAGCCGAAGCGCATTGTCGAGCTCTACCGCGAAGCCTCGTCCAAGGCGATGCTGATGGAGGTCATCGAGCGCGGCGTCGATTTCGAGCGCGTCGCCTACCAGCCGGTGCCCTGATCCACATCCCATGAGCGCTGAGCGCGTGCCGACCGCGATTACGCTGCACCAGAAGTCGCGCGTGCTCGAGATCGCGTTCGCCGATGGCCGCAGCTTCCGCCTGCCCTACGAATTGCTGCGCGTGTACTCGCCGTCGGCCGAAGTAAGGGGCCATGGCCCGGGGCAGGAGGTCTTGCAGACCGGCAAGCGCCTGGTCGAGATCCGGGTGCTGGAGCCGGTGGGCTCGTATGCCGTGCAGCCCGCGTTCTCGGATGGGCATGGCACCGGGATCTATTCCTGGGACTATCTCTACGAGCTGGGCGAGAACCAGGAAACGCTCTGGGCTGAATATCTGTCCAAGCTGCAGAAAGCGGGCGCGGCTCGCGACTGATCATGGCCAAGGAAGTCGATTTCGGATTCCGCAAGGTCGCCGAGGAAGAAAAGGCGAAGCGTGTCGGCGAGGTGTTCGACCGCGTGGCCGAGCGCTACGACCTGATGAACGACCTCATGTCGCTCGGCCTGCACCGCTATTGGAAGACTTTTGCGGTCGCAGTGGCGCGGCCGCGCCGCGGCGAGCGGCTGCTCGATGTCGCTTCCGGCAGCGGCGATCTTGCTGCCGCGCTCGCGCGCCGCGTCGGGCCCGAGGGTGAAGTCTGGGCCACCGATGTGAACCGCAAGATGCTGGAGCGCGGCCGCGATCGCCTGCTCGATGCGGGCGTGCTGACGCCCGCCGTGCAATGCGACGCCGAGCGGCTGCCGTTCCCGTCGCGCTATTTCGACTGTGTCACCGTAGGCTTCGGGCTGCGCAACATGACGCACAAGGAGCAGGCGCTCGCCGAAATGGCGCGGGTCCTCAAGCCCGGCGGGCGCCTGGTGGTGCTCGAGTTTTCCAAGGTCTGGGCGCCGCTGCAGCCCGCGTATGACCTGTATTCATTCAGAGTGCTGCCATGGCTTGGAGAGCGCGTCGCCGGAGCCGCCGAGCCGTATCGGTATCTTGCCGAGTCGATCCGCCTGCACCCCGACCAGGCCGCGCTTCAGGCCATGATGGAACGGGCTGGTCTTTCGCAGGTCGAAGTATTCAATCTCGCCGCGGGCGTAGTGGCCGTGCATCGCGGCATTCGATTTTGGTAGCATGACCCTCGGAGGTTTCCTTTATGGCTAAGTGGTTACTAGGGATTTGCATCGCGCTCATGGGCGCCAGCTTGGTGGCGACGGACGCCGATGCCAAGCGCCTGGGCGGCGGTCGCTCGGTCGGCACGCAGCGCAATGTCACCCCGCCTCCGGCTAAGGCCGCGCCGCAGGCTGCGCCTCAGCAGCAGACTGCGCCCGCGGCACAGCAAGGAAGCCGCTGGGGCATGCTCGGCGGCATCCTGGGCGGGCTCGCGCTCGGCGGCTTGCTCGGCTACCTCTTCGGCGGCAGCGGCATGATGGGCTTCCTGTTGCTCGCCTTGCTTGCGCTCGTCGCCTTCGTCGGCATCCGGGCGTTCATGCGCCGGCGCGCAGAGGAGCCCGCGCGACCGGTGCAGTTCGCCGGCGGCGGGCAGGAAATGATGCGCGCCGAACCCGCCGCGCCGGCTGCGCTGCCGATGGCTGCCGCTGCGGCGAGCAACGTGCCCGCGGGCTTCGACTCCGCCGGCTTCCTGCGCGCGGCGAAGCTGAACTTCATCAAGCTGCAGGTGGCGAACGATTCCGGACGCCTCGACGATATCCGCGAGTTCACCACCCGCGAGATGTTCGACGAGCTGCGATCGGATAGCCAGGCCGCCGGTCAGCAGACCGACGTCGTGGCGCTGAACGCCGATCTTCTCGAGCTCGCCACCGAGCCCGACAAGCACTGGGCCAGCGTGCGCTTCTCCGGCATGGTGCGCGAGACCCCGGGCACCGAGCCGGTGGGCTTCGAGGAAGTGTGGAACCTCGTCAAGCCGGCCGACGGCTCGAGCGGCTGGCTGCTCGCCGGCATTCAGCAGATGCATTGAACGAGACGCTACCCAAGGCAAAGGCCACCCCCGCGGTGGCCTTTTGCTTTCTGCTGAACCAGCTGCTCGCGCGCGAGAGCTGGGCGCGCGAGCGCCTGGCGCGCTTCGTCGGGCAGTCGGTGGAACTGCGGCCGCCATTGCTGCCGCCGCTGCGCCTCGCCATCGCGGACGGCGGGCGCATCGAGGAAGGCGGGTCCGAACCCGCCGCCGTTGTCACCCTACAAGGCGTTTCCGGCTCGAGCCCGCTCGCCGACGAGCTGCGCTATCTCGCAAAACACCTGCGCTGGGAGGCCGAGGAGGAGCTCTCCAAGGTCGTCGGCGATGTCGCTGCCGAGCGCATCGGCGGCGCGCTGCGTGCCTTTGGGCGCTGGCAGCTCGACGCGGCCCAGCGCCTGAGCGAAGCGCTCGCGGATTACGCCACCGCCGAAAGCGGCGCGCTGGTGCGGCGCAGCGAGCTACGCGATTTCGCCGCCGAGGTGGAGCGCTTGCACGCGGCCCTCGCGCGGCTGGAGAAGCGCCTTGCTTAGGCTGATCCGCCTGGTGCGCATCTTCGCGATCGCGGTGGGCTACGGCCTGCACGAGTTCATGCCGCCAATGCCCGGCGACTTCGTGCTGCGCTTCCTCGCCGGGCGCAGGGGCGACCCGCGCGGCCAGCGCCTGCGCGAGGCGCTCGAGCGCCTCGGGCCGATCTTCGTCAAGTTCGGCCAGGTGCTCTCGACGCGGCGCGATCTGTTGCCGCTCGATATCGCCGATGAGCTGGCGCGCCTGCAGGACCGGGTGCCGCCGTTCGATTCCGACGCCGCCTTCGCCGAGATCGAGCGCAGCCTCGGCCGGCCGCTGAGCGAGATGTTCGCAAGCCTCGAGCGCGTGCCGGTGGCGAGCGCCTCGATCGCCCAGGTGCATCTCGCCACGCTGAAAGACGGGCGCGAAGTGGCGGTAAAGGTGCTGCGGCCGGCGGTGGAGCTCGCGATCGCCAAGGACCTCGCGCTGTTGCAGACCGCGGCGTCGCTGGTCGAGCGCCTGTCGCCCCAAGGGCGGCGCTTGAAGCCGCGCGAAGTGGTCGCGGAGTTCGCGCGCCATCTCGACGAAGAGCTCGATCTGATGCGCGAAGCGGCCAACGCCAGCCAGCTGCGGCGCAATTTCGCCAACTCGCGGCTGCTCGAGGTGCCCGAGGTGTACTGGGAGCTGTGCTCGGAGCGCGTCATGGTGATGGAACGCATGCACGGCGTGCCGATCTCGCAGATCTCAGCGCTGCGGGAGAAAGGCATCGACCTGCGCGCGCTCGGCCGCGCCGGCGTCGAGATCTTCTTCAGCCAGGTGTTCCGCGACGGCTTCTTCCATGCCGACATGCATCCGGGAAACATCCTGGTGGCAACCGAGGGCGAGCTGCGCGGCCGCTACATCGCGCTCGACTTCGGCATCATGGGCACCCTTACCGAGACCGACAAGAACTACCTCGCGCAGAACTTCATCGCCTTCTTCAACCGCGACTACCGCCGGGTGGCGCAGGCGCACCTCGATGCCGGCTGGGTGCCGCCCGGCACGCGCCTGGACCAGTTCGAGGCCGCGATCCGCGCGGTGTGCGAGCCGATCTTCGCGCGGCCGCTGCGCGAGATCTACTTCGGCAAGCTGCTGTTGCGGCTGTTCCAGACCTCGCGGCGCTTCAATGTCGAGGTCCAGCCGCAACTCGTCATGCTGCAGAAGACGCTGCTCAACATCGAGGGCCTGGGCCGCGAGCTCGATCCCGAGCTCGACCTCTGGACCACCGCGAAGCCGTTCCTCGAGCACTGGATGAATGAGCAGATCGGCTGGCGCGGTCTCGTGCGCACGCTGCGCCGGGAGGCGCCGTACTGGGCGAATGCGCTGCCGCAGCTGCCGCGCCTCGTGCACCGCGCGCTCGCCGAGGACCGGCTGGGTGCGCTGCAGGTCGCGGTAGACCGGCTCACCGCCGAGAACGCGCGGCGCAACGACCTGCTGGGCGCCTTGCTGGTCGTTTTGGTGGCTGCGCTGATCCTGCTTGGCGTCGGACTCTTCTAAGCCGCAGTTCTGGGACGAGCGCTTCACGGCCGGCGTCACGCCGTGGGATTTCGGCGGCGTGCCGCCCGACCTGAAGCGCTGGCTCGCCACGCCGCGCGGGCCGATGCGCGTGCTGATTCCGGGCTGCGGTTCGGCGCACGAGCTGCGCTATTTCGCCGAGCTCGGACACGCCGTGACGGCGATCGATTTCTCCGACGCGGCGCTGCAGGCGGCGCTCAAGGTGGTCGGGCCGTTCTCGGATGCAGTGGTCAAGGCCGATTTTTTCAAGTTCCAGGCCGCCGTGTTTGACGTGGTGTACGAGCGCGCCTTCCTGTGCGCGCTGCCCCGCTCGATGTGGCGCGCATGGGGCCGGCGGGTCACCGCGCTGGTGCGCTCGGGCGGCGTGCTGGCCGGGTTCTTCTATTTCGACGACAACCGGCGCGGGCCGCCCTTCGGCATCGCGCCCGATTTCCTGGCGCGCTTGCTCGAGCGCTTCGAGCTCGTCGAGGACCGGCCGGCGGCGCAGTCGCTGATCGTGTTCCAGGGCAAGGAGCGTTGGCAGGTGTGGAAGCGGCGGCTATGATGGCGCGCGCATGCTGATCGGCTCGGTCATCGTCTACCTGCTCGTCACCATCGCGATCGGGCTGTGGGCGGCGCAGCGCGTCCACAACTCCAAGGATTACGTGCTGGCGGGACGCAGCCTGCCGCTCTACATGAACACCGCCACGGTGTTCGCCACCTGGTTCGGCGCCGAGAGCGTGCTCTCGGTGTCGGTCGAATTCTCGAAGAGCGGCCTGTCCGGCATCATCGCCGATCCCTTCGGCTCGTCGATGTGCCTGGTGATCGTCGCGCTGTTCTTCGCGCGCGCCTTCTACCGCATGGACCTGCTGACGATCGGCGACTTCTACCGCAAGCGCTACGGCAGGACGATGGAGCTTGGCACGAGCGTGGTGATCGCGGTCTCCTACCTCGGCTGGACCGCCGCGCAGCTCACCGCGCTCGGCCTGGTGTTCTCGACGCTCACCGATGGCGCGGTATCGCTCAGCACCGGCATCGTTCTCAGCGGCGTAGTGGTGCTGGCGTACACCATCTGGGGAGGCATGTGGTCGGTGGCGATGACCGATCTTTTCCAGTCGGTGATGATCATCGTCGGCCTGGCGCTGGTGGCCTGGGTGGTCGGCGACATGGCCGGCGGCCCCGGCAAGGTGATCGCTGCCTCCGCCGAGGCGGGACGCTTCGAGTTCTGGCCCAAGGGCGGCACCAAGGAGTGGTTCGCCTTCGCCACCGCGTTTCTCACGCTCGCCATCGGCTCGATCCCGCAGCAGGACATCTTCCAGCGCGTCACCTCCGCCAGGAACGAGAAGACGGCAATCCTGGGCAGCCTGCTGGGCGGCGTGGTGTATTTCGCTTTCGTGTTCGTGCCGATCTACATCGTCTGCGCGGCGCTGCTGGTCGATCCGGCGCTCGGCAAGCTGCTCTCCGCCGAGGACGCGCGCGACATGCAGCGCATCCTGCCGAGCTTCATCCTCGAGCACACGCCGCTGTGGATCAAGGTGCTGTTCTTCGGCGCGCTGCTCTCCGCAATCCTGTCGACCGCAAGCGGCGCGATCATCGCGCCGACCTCGCTTTGCACCGAGAACATCATCCGGCCGTTCTATCCGAACATGAGCGACCGGCGCTTCCTGCTGACGCTGCGCGTGATCCTGGTTGCCTTCACGGTCGCGGCGCTGATCTTCGCGCTCAACTCGAAGCAGACGATGTACGACATGGTGCAGAACGCCTATACGGTCACGCTGGTGGCTGCGTTCGTGCCGCTCGCCGCCGGCATCTTCTGGAAGCGCGCCAACAATACCGGCGCGGTGCTTTCGGCCGCGTGCGGCCTGGTGGCCTGGATGATCGCGGCATACTGGGCGCCCGACGCCACGCTGCCGCCGCCGCTCGTCGGGCTCGCCTTTTCATTGCTTGGCATGGTGGTCGGCTCGCTGGTGCCGCGCAGCCGTGCAGTCGCCCACGTCGGACAGCGCTGAGCCGAAGCAGGCAGCGCGCGCCTCGTCGCTCGCGCGCATCGCTTTCGCCGTCTACGTGCTCCTGATCGTCTACGCGTCGCTCTATCCCCTGGAAGGCTGGCGCGATCACGGGCTTTCGCCCTTTGCCTATCTCGGCTCGGCCTGGCCGCGCTACGTCACGGCCTTCGATCTCACGGCCAACGTCCTGGGCTACATACCCTACGGGTTCCTGTGCGTGCTCGCCCTGCAGCCCCAGGTTCGCGGATTGCTGGCGTTCCCCGCCGCCGTGGCGAGCGCGGCGCTGCTGTCGCTCGGGCTCGAGGCCGCGCAGAGCTATTTGCCGGCGCGCGTCGCGACCAACCTCGACGTGCTTTGCAATATCGCGGGTGGCGCTTGCGGCGCCGCGGCAGGCTTCGCGGCCGCGCCGGCGCTGCTCGGCGGGCCGCTCGAGCGCTTGCGTGCCAAGGCGTTTTTCACTGGCGCGGAGATTGATGTCGGGCTGGCGCTGCTGGCGCTGTGGCTTTTCACGCAGCTCAATCCGGCGACGCTGCTCTTTGCCGCGGGGGACTTGCGCGATCTCCTCGCCCCCGGCGTCGGGCGCGCTCGGGCGCCCGAGTTCTTCGTCGCCATCGAAGGCTTCACTGCCGCGGCGAATCTGGTGAGCGTCGGGCTGCTGCTTTCCGCGCTGGTGCGCCCGGGACAGCCGGTGCGCGCGATGTTCGGCGTGCTGGTGCTTGCCGCGCTGGTCGTCAAGGTCGCCGCCTTCGCCATCGTGATGCACGCCGAGAACGTGCTGGTCTGGCTGACGCCCGGGGCGCAGATCGGCCTGGCTGGCGGCGTGCTGGTGGCGCTGGCAGCGATTTCGCTGCCGCGCGTCGCCCGGCTCGCGCTCGCCGCGGTGCTGATCATGGCGGCCACCGTGCTCGTCAACCTGGCGCCGCCCAATCCCTACCTCGCGGCGACGCTCAAGCTCTGGCAGCAGGGCAACTTCCTCAACTTCAACGGCCTCACCCGCCTGGTGAGCGCGCTCTGGGCTTTCATCGCGCTCGGCTACCTGATCCTGCTGGCGGCCCGGCGGCGCGAGCCCTCGGTAAACTGAGGGTTAAAATCGGGCATGTCCTATTACGAGAAACACGTCTTCTTTTGCTGCAACCAGCGTGACGGCGGCCGCGTCTGCTGCAACGACAAGGGCGCGAGCGAGATCCGCGACTACGCCAAGAAGCGCGTCAAAGAGCTCGGGCTCTCCGGCGAAGGCAAGATCCGCATCAACCAGGCGGGCTGCCTCGATCGCTGCGAGGAAGGCCCCTGCGTCGTCGTCTACCCCGACGCGGTCTGGTACACCTATGTCGATCGCGCCGACGTCGATGAAATCATCGAGGAGCACCTCAAGCACGGCCGCGTGGTCGAGCGCTTGAAGATGTGAGGGCGAGCACCCGCAGGGAATTCATCGCCGGCCCGGCCGGCCGCATCGAATGCGCTGTCGACGGCCCCGATGGGCCGGCCAAAGGCGTGGCACTCATCGCCCATCCGCACCCGCTCTATGGCGGCACGCTCGACAACAAGGTGGTGCAGACGCTGGCACGCGCCTTCGTCGAGCTCGGCTACGAGGCCTGGCGGCCGAATTTCCGCGGCGTTGGCGCGACCGAGGGCACGCACGACGAAGGCCGCGGCGAGCTGGAAGACCTGGCGGCGATCGTCGCGCATCTCAAGCCCGAGCGCCTCGCGCTCGCCGGCTTCTCCTTCGGCGCCGGCGTGCAGGTGCTGCTTGCGCAACGCGTCAAGGCAGAAAAGCTGGTGCTGGTCGGCGTCGCCGTGACGCGCTTCCAGCTGCCGCCGGTGCAGCCCGGAACGCTGGTGATCCACGGTGAAGAGGACCAGACCGTGCCGCTCGCCGAGGTGCTCGACTGGGCGCGGCCGCAGGAGCTGCCGGTGGTGCTGGTGCCCGGCGCCGATCACTTCTTCCATCGCAAGCTGAACATCCTGCGCGACCTGGTCCGCTCGCACTGCGCATGAGCGTGCTCAAGGCGCGCGCGCTGCGCAAGGCCTATGGCGCGCTCGAAGTGGTCGGTGGGCTCGATCTAGACGTTGCGGCGGGAGAATGCTTCGGCCTGCTCGGGCCCAACGGCGCCGGCAAGACCACCACGCTGCGGCTGTGCCTCGGCCTCACGCACCCCGATGCCGGGGAGATCCAGTTGCTCGGCGAGCCAGTGCCCGCACGCGCCCGCGAGGCGCGCCAGCGCGTCGGCGTGGTGCCGCAGTTTGACAACCTCGATCCCGACTTCACCGTGGCGGAGAACCTGCTCGTCTACGGCCGCTACTTCGGCATGGCGCCGCGCGCCATCGAGGCGAAGCTCGCCGGCCTGCTCGAGTTCGCGGGACTCGCCGGGCGCGAGGATGCGCGCATCAATACGCTCTCCGGCGGCATGAAGCGGCGCCTGACGCTCGCGCGCGCACTGGTCAACGATCCACAGCTGCTCTTCATGGACGAGCCGACCACCGGCCTCGACCCGCAGGCACGCCATCTGATCTGGGAACGGTTGCGGCGCCTGACCCAAGAGGGAAAGACGCTCGTGCTCACCACGCACTTCATGGAGGAAGCAGAGCGCCTGTGCCATCGCCTCGCCATCATGGATCGCGGCCGGCTGATCGCCGCGGGCACCCCGCGCGAGCTGATTGCGGCGCACATCGAGCCGCAGGTGTTGGAGGTCCATGGCAACGGCGCAGACGCGTGGATGGAGCGCGTCCGCAACCTCGCAGGGCGCGTCGAGCGCGCCGGCGACAGCGTGTTCGTCTATGCGGCCGACGTCGCGCCGGTGCTCGCCAGCCTCGCGGGGCAGAGCGAGCTCGCCTATCTGCACCGGCCAGCGAGCCTCGAGGATGTGTTCCTCAAGCTCACCGGCAGGGACTTGAGGGACTAGATGCGCTGGATCGCGATCTGGCGGCGCAATTTCCTGGTGTGGCGCAAGCTCGTCATCGCCTCGGTACTTTCCAATCTCGCCGATCCGCTGATCATGCTGTTCGGCCTGGGCTACGGCCTCGGCGCGCTGCTGCCCTCGGTCGAGGGCATGTCCTACATCGCCTTCTTCGCCGCCGGCACGCTGTGCTCGGCGACCATGTTCACGGCGTCCTTCGAGTCGATGTTCTCCGGTTTCTCGCGCATGTACGGCCAGAAGACCTGGGACGCGATCCTCTATGCGCCGCTCACCATCGACGACATCGTCGCGGGCGAGATCATGTGGTCGGCGAGCAAGGCCTGGCTCTCCGGCGCGACCATTCTGGCGGTTGCCGCAGTTTTCGGCCTCGCCGCGTCGCCGCTCGTGGTCCTCACCCTGCCAGTGGCTTTCCTGGTTGGCCTCGCGTTCGCCGCGGTCGGGCTGGTGATGACGGTGCTCGCGAAGAACTGGGACTTCTTCAGCTTCTACATGACGCTCATCATGACGCCGATGACCATGATCTCGGGCGTGTTCTTCCCGGTGGAGCAGCTGCCGCGGCCGGTGCTCATGGTGGCGCAGGCACTGCCGCTTTATCACGGCGTCGAGCTGGTGCGTCCCCTCGTCGCCGGCCGGATGCCGACCAACATCGCCATCCACCTTCTCGTGCTGCTCGCGTATGCTGCGGCCGGCTACGCCGCCGCCATCATGATCGCCCGCCGCCGCTTCTCTGCCTGATGCTCTGGGTCAAGTCGCTCCACATCATCTTCATGGTGACCTGGTTCGCCGGCCTGTTCTATTTGCCGCGTCTTTTCGTCTACCACTCGTTGGCCGACGACAGCGTTTCGCGCGAGCGCTTCAAGATCATGGAGCGCAAGCTCTACTGGGGCATCATGACGCCGGGCGGCGTGCTGGCCCTGGTCTTCGGCGTCTGGCTGTGGCTCGGCTGGTTTCGCGGCGCGGCGGGTTGGCTGCACGTGAAGATGGCGCTCGGCGCGCTGCTGGCGGGCTACCACCTCTGGTGCGGCATGCTGCTGCGCGATTTCGCCGCCGATCGAAACGCTAGGGGCCACGTCTGGTTCCGCTGGTTCAACGAAGTCCCGGTCCTCGTCCTGGTCGCTGCGGTGCTCGTCGTTGTCTTCAAGCCGTTCTGAGAATTTCTTTGCGAGCTGTCCGCGCGGCCTCGAGTCGCTGCTGGTGCACGAGCTCGCCGGGCTCGACATCAGCGCGACCGCAGTAGCGGGCGGCGTCGGCTTCGCCGGCGACTGGCAAAGCTGCTACCGCGCGAATCTCTGGTCGCGCCTTGCCTCGCGTGTCCTCTGGCGGGTCGCCGAGTTCGCCTATCGCAACGAGCAGGATCTCTATGCCGCGGTGCACGCCATCGACTGGGCGCGCTACTTTCGCGTCGAGCGCACGCTGCGCGTCAACGTCACGGCGCAAAAGAGCCCGCTGAAGAGCCTGGAATTCGCCACGCTGCGCATCAAGGACGCGGTGTGCGACCGATTCCGCGACTCACTCGGCAAGCGCCCGAGCATCGATCGCGCCAATCCTGATGTGCGCGTGCACGCCTTTCTGGAAGCCTCCCGCGCCAGCCTGTACCTCGATACGTCGGGTGAGCCGCTCTTCAAGCGCGGATGGCGTGCGGGCGCTGCGGAAGCGCCGCTGCGCGAAAACCTGGCGGCGGGGATCATCCTGCTGACCGGCTGGCAGCCGCAGGAGCCGCTGCTCGATCCGATGTGCGGCGGTGCCACACTGCTCGTCGAGGCAGCCACGATGGCACGCGGCAAAGCCCCCGGCGCCAGGCGCAGCTTCGGGTTCGAGAAGCTCGCGGCATTCGACGCCGCGCTGTGGGAGCGCATAAAGCGCGAGCCGCGTGGTGTGGAGGTTGCCCCACAGCTCTACGGTAGCGACACCGATCCAAAAGCCCTGAACGCTGCGCGGCGCAACCTCGCCGAGGCTGGCGTCGAGCGTTGGACCCAGCTCGAGCGCGCCGACGTGCTCGAGCGAACGGCACCAGCGCCGAGCGGGGTGATGGTGATGAATCCGCCTTACGGCGAGCGCATGGGAAACCCCGAGGAATTGGCGCGCCTCTATCCGCGGCTCGGCGATGCGCTCAAGCAGCGCTTCGCCGGCTGGCGCTGCTACATCTTCACCGCCGACCTGCGGCTGCCGAAGCTGATCCGCCTGACACCGTCGCGGCGCACGCCGCTATGGAATGGCGCGCTCGAATGCCGGCTTTACGAGTTCGACATCGTGAGTGGCAGTCACCGTCGGCCCAAGGAGTCCCAGGCCGGATTGCCTCCAGTGACCCGCGGACCATAGGCGTATTTGAGGCGCGGCACGCGCGTGCCCGCGGCGTGGACCGGAAGGGGTGCCTCGCGCGCCGCGCCGGCGGGACGCCATTGCAGGCCGAGCTTGCGCATCAGGTTGAGCGCGTCGAACGGTGCCCTCACTTTGACGTCGTTATCGAAGTACACATAGACATCGCGCCCGTCCTTGTCCCAGGCGCGAATGCGCCGCGCCCAGCTGGCGAGCGCGCGCTCGGAGTAGCTGCTGCTGTAGATCCTGATGTCGCCATGCAGGCGCACATAGACGTAGTCGGCGGTGACGTGGAACATCTTCGGCCACTTCCCGGCGGTGTCGGCGACCACCAGGCCGATGCCGTGCTTGCGCAGCAGCGCGACGAACTCGGCGCTCATGAAGCTCGGATGCCGGATCTCGATGGCATGGCGCAGCTTGCGGTTCGCGTCGATCGCGAGGCGCGAGCGGCCGATCATGCGCGCGTCGCGGCGGCGGGCGAGGGCCAGCGCCTGTGCCGTGCTTCTGGGCAGCAGGCGGAAGAATGCTTCCAGCTTCTCCGGCTTGAACTGAAACATGGGCGGGAACTGCCAGAGGATCGGGCCGAGCTTCTCGCGCAGGTTGAGAATCCCCGAGGCAAAGAAATTGGCCAGCGGCTTCTCGATCCGGTTGAGCCGCAGCAGGTGCGTGATATAGCGTGAGCCTTTGACGGCGAAGACGAAGCCCGCGGGCGTCTCTTGGTACCACTGCTCGTAGTACTCCGGCCGCTGCAGCGAATAGAACGAGCCGTTGATCTCGACCGTAGGGAAATGCCGGGCGCAGAACTCGAGCTCGCGGCGCTGCGGCAGGCCCGGGGGATAGAAGACCTCGCGCCAGGGCTCGTAGCGCCACCCGGAAATCCCGATTCTCACCATGGAAAACGCTACGCGAACTTCAGCTTCTTCCAGGCCTCGAGTTTCTGTACGCGCGCCAGCGCCGCGTGATCGGTGAGGTCGAGCGTCACCGGCATCATCGAGACGTAGCCCTGCTCGATCGCCCAGCGGTCGGTGCCTTCCTCGGTGGCTTCCACCGGCACCACGGTGAACCAGTACTGCGTGCGGCCCATCGGGTCCTTGGCCGGAACCACCTTGCCGTCGTAGTGCCGCAGGGACTGTCGCGTCCACAGCGTGCCGCGCGGCGGCTTGGCCGGGAAATTGACGTTGACCAGGCACAGGTCCGGGATGTCGAGCAGCATCTGCAGCACCGAGCTTGCCCACGGCTTGAGCGCATCGAAGTTGGGTTGCTCGCGATCGGTTGCGGGCGCGCTGAAGGCGATGCCACGCAGGCCGAGCAGCGCCGCCTGCTTCGCGCCCGCGAGAGTGCCGGAGTGCCACACGGCGTTGCCCAGATTGGTGCCGATGTTGATGCCCGAGAGCACCAGGTCGACCTTTTCCCACAACATCGTGCCCAGCATCACGCAATCGCCCGGCGTGCCGTTCACCCGGTGAGCATCGAGCCCGGGCAGCGGCGTGCGCTTGTAAGTGACCGGTCGCGAAGCCGTGATCGAGTGGCTGGCGGATGACATTTCGACGTCCGGTGCCACGATCCGCACCTCGCCGAATCGGGAAGCCACTTGCGCCAAGGCGGCTATGCCCGGGCTATAGACGCCGTCGTCGTTAGTGATGAGGATGCGCATACTCCTTCCCGCAGCAATTACCGTGCGCATCACGTTGATCCACAACCCCGGGGCCGGCCGCCAGCACGCGGACGACGCGGCCAAGCTCGAGAAATTCCTGCGCGACCACGGCCACGAGGTGCGCTACCAGTCGGCGAAGGAAGACGGCTGGAAGCGCGCGCTCAAGAAACCGGCGGACCTCGTGGTCGTCGCTGGCGGCGACGGCACTGTCGGCAAGGTGGCGCGGCGCATGGTGGGACGCGGCGTGCCGGTCGGCGTGCTTCCTTCGGGCACGGCGAACAACATCGCACGTACCCTCGGCCTGCTTGATCGGCCCTTCGAGGAGCTGGTGCGTGCCTGGGAACGTCCGCGGCGCGTCAAGCTCGACGTCGGCATCGCCGCCGGGCCGTGGGGCGAGCGCTATTTCATCGAGGGTGTCGGCGCGGGACTGTTCGCCAGCCTGCTCGCGAGCTCCTCGGGCAAGAAGTCGAAGAAGAAGAAAAAGGGCAAGGCCGCGGTGGATGGCGCACTAGGCCGTCTGAGAGAGGAAGCGCAGCGCTGCCAGCCGCTAGAGGTCAGGGCCACGCTCGACGGCGAGGACATCTCCGGTCACTACCTGCTGATCGAGGCGCTCAACCTGCCCTACGTCGGACCCAATTTGCACCTCGCGCACGACAGCCAGCCCGGGGACGGACAGCTCGACGTCGTGCTCGCCACCGAAGCCGAGCGCGACCGGCTGCTCTACTACCTGGAGCATTGGCAGGAGAACCGGGAGCGGTTGGCGATGCTGCCCACGCGGCGCGGCCGGCAGTTACAGATCGAATGGACCGGCTTCCCGCTGCATATCGACGACAAGCTGCTGCCCAAGGCCAAGGCCAAGCCGAAGGAGATCGCGGGCCTGGTCGAAGCCCGGCTCGACGGCGACGCGGTCGAGTTCCTGGTTCCCGCCTAGGAGGGCTGCACCGCCACGCGCCCGGCCCAGCGATACAGCGTGCCGGCGAGCAAGGCTCCGGCGAGCGGCGCCAGCCAGAACATCCAGAGCTGCTCGAGCGCCCAGCTGCCGACGATCAACGCGGGGCCGGTGCTGCGCGCCGGGTTGACCGAGGTATTGGTCACCGGGATGCTGATGAGATGGATCAGCGTCAGCGCGAGGCCGATCGCGAGCGGCGCGAAGCCCTGCGGCGCGCGTGCGTCGGTGGCGCCCAGAATGATCATCAGGAACATGAAGGTCATGACGAGCTCGGTGATGAGCGCCGCGCCGAGCGAATAGTGCCCGGGCGAATGCTCGCCATAGCCGTTTGACGCCAGGCCCGCGCTCAGGTCGAAGCCGGCTTTGCCGCTCGCGATCAGATAAAGGAGCGCGGCGGCGACGACGGCGCCGATCACCTGCGCGATCGCGTAGGGCACCACCGCCGACCAGCTGAAGCGGCCGCCGGCGGCGAGACCGACGCTCACCGCCGGATTGAGATGGCAGCCCGAGATGTGGCCGATGGCATACGCCATGGTGAGCACCGTCAGGCCGAAGGCAAGCGAAACGCCAAGCAATCCGATGCCGACACCGGGAAACGCGGCCGCGAGCACCGCGCTGCCGCAGCCGCCAAGCACCAGCCAGAACGTACCGATGAATTCAGCCACCATGCGAACGCGCAGCGTCATGTCTTCTCCCCGTGGAAATAAAAAAGGCCGCTACTGCGGCCTTTTGAAATTTAGAAGGATGGCGATCAAACGATGTCCAGGTGCTCGATGCCTTTGTTGAGGTCCTTGTCCTTCGACATCTTGCTGTTCAGCTTGATGTTGAGGCGCACCTCGTTGGTGGAGTCGGCGAAGCGCAGCGCGTCCTCGTAGCCGATGCGGCCGGCCTCGTACAGGTCGAACAGCGCCTGGTCGAAGGTCTGCATGCCGAGCTCCCTCGACTTCTTCATGATTTCCTTGATCTCGTGGATCTCGCCCTTGAAGATCAGGTCGGAGATCAGCGGCGAGTTGAGCAGCACCTCGACCGCCGCGGCGCGGCCCTTGCCTTCCTTGATCGGGATCAGGCGCTGCGAGATCACCCCTTTGAGGTTGAGCGACAGGTCCATCAGCAGCTGCTGGCGCCGCTGCTCGGGGAAGAAGTTGATGATCCGGTCCATCGCCTGGTTGGAGTTGTTGGCGTGCAGCGTGCCCAGCGCCAAGTGGCCGGTCTCGGCGAAGGCGATGGCGTGCTCCATCACCTCCATCTCGCGGATCTCGCCGATCAGGATCACATCGGGCGCCTGGCGCAGGGTGTTCTTGAGCGCCGTGTGCCAGGAGTCGGTGTCGACCCCGACCTCGCGCTGCGTGATGACGCAGTTCTTGTGCGGGTGGACGTACTCGACCGGGTCCTCGATGGTGATGATGTGGCCGTGCGAGTTCTCGTTGCGGTAGCCGATCATCGCCGCGAGCGAGGTCGACTTGCCCGAGCCCGTGCCGCCGACGAACAGCACCAGCCCGCGCTTGGTCATCGCCACGTCCTTCAGCACGCCGGGCAACTTCAGGTCCTCGAAGTTCGGGATCGAGGTGGTGATCACGCGCATCACCGCGCCGACCTGGCCCTGCTGCACGAAGCAGTTGACGCGAAAGCGGCCGATGCCGGCCGGCGCGATGGCGAAGTTGCACTCCTTGGTCGACTCGAACTCGGCCGCCTGCTTGTCGTTCATGATCGCCCGCACCAGCATCGCAGTGTGCTGCGCGTTGAGCGGCGTCTGCGACACCGGGGTCATCTTGCTGTCGATCTTCATTGCCGGCGGAAAGCCGGCGGTGATGAACAGATCCGAGCCCCGCTTGGCGAGCAGCGCCCGCAGCAGGTCGTAGATGAACTTGGTGGCTTGTTCGCGTTCCATTCGGAGTCCTCCCGGGTTATCCCGCGAAGTTGTCTTTGTTGGCGGCCTTGCTGCGCGCCTCGGCCATCGACACCACGTTGCGCTGCACCAGCTCCTGCAGGTTCTGGTCGAGCGTCTGCATGCCGATCTGGCGGCCGGTCTGGATCGCGGAGTACATCTGCGCGATCTTGTTCTCGCGGATCAGATTGCGGATCGCCGGGGTGCCGATCATGATCTCGTGCGCCGCGACGCGGCTGGCGCCGTCCTTGGTCTTGAGCAGCGTCTGTGAAATGATGGCGCGCAACGACTCCGAGATCATCGCGCGGATCATCTCCTTCTCCGCGGCGGGGAACACGTCGACGATGCGGTCGATGGTCTTGGCGGCCGACGAGGTGTGCAGCGTGCCGAACACCAGGTGGCCGGTTTCCGCGCCGGAGAGCGCGAGCCGGATGGTTTCCAGGTCGCGCATCTCGCCCACCAGGATCACGTCCGGGTCCTCGCGCAGCGCGCTGCGCAGGGCGTTGGCGAACGACAGCGTATGCGGCCCGACCTCGCGCTGATTGATCAGGCACTTCTTCGACTCATGCACGAACTCGATCGGGTCCTCGATGGTGAGGATGTGGCCGTGCTCGATCTCGTTCTTGTGATTGACCATCGCGGCGAGCGTGGTCGACTTGCCCGAGCCGGTCGGTCCGGTCACCAGCACCACGCCGCGCGGCTGATCGGCGAGGTCGGCGAAGATCTTCGGGCACTTCAGATCCTCCAGGGACATGATCTTCGAGGGGATGGTACGCATCACCGCGGCGGCGCCGCGGTTCTGCACGAATGCATTCACTCTGAAGCGCGCCAGGTTCGGCACCGCGAACGAGAAGTCGCACTCGAGGTTCTCCTCGTAGAACTTGCGCTGCCCGTCGTTCATGATGTCGTAGATCATGCCGTGCACGTCCTTGTGCTCCATCGGCGGGACGTTGATGCGCCGCACGTCGCCATGCACGCGGATCATCGGCGGCAGACCCGAAGACAAATGCAGGTCCGACGCCTTGTTCTTCACCACGAAGGCGAGCAGTTCTGTGAGATCCATTACAATCCTCCCGGATGCGGCGCGAAGGTTTTTTTCTTCGCTGGTTCAAGCCATTATGGCAACAATAGCGGAAAACCTGCAAGCTGTCAGAGCACGCATTGGTCGGGCGGCGCAGGCCGCTCGTCGCGATGGCGCGGCGGTGACTTTGTTGGCGGTATCGAAGACGCATCCGGCGTCGCGCATCGAAGCCGCGCGCGCTGCCGGCCAGCGCGCTTTCGGCGAAAACTACGTGCAGGAAGCGATTGAAAAAATGACAACGCTCCGCCGCCAGGAAAATGAGCTCGAATGGCATTTGATCGGCCCGCTCCA
>DASWER010000531.1:0-3294 GCA_036394655.1 Burkholderiales bacterium | reverse complement strand
CGCGATGCCCGCGACGTTGGTGAGGTCGTAGACCACATCGCACTGCTCGCGGTCCAGGCCGATGACCTTGCAGCCGGCCATGCGCAGTGCGTCGGCGCTCGCACGGCCGATGCCGCGCGCGGCGCCGGTGACCAGCGCAGTTCTCAGGTCAATCCTGGCATGGTGAAGCCAGCACCCTTGAGGTCGCGGATCAGCTCCTCTTCCTGCGCGCTCGTGAGCTCGGTGAGCGGCGGCCGGCAGGTCTTCCACGGCGCGTCGTTGCCGAAGTGCGCGACGATCGCCTTGAGCGCCGGGATCATCGGCTGCTTCTGCACGATCTTGCGCGTCGCGGTGATGCCGGCCTGCAGCTTGTCGGCCTCGGTCGAGCGCCAGTTCTTGAACACGCGGTCGATCGCGCCGGGATTCACGTTGCCGGTGGCGGTGATGCAGCCCTTGCCGCCGTGACGCATGTTGTCGAGCAGGAATACCTCGCTGCCGGCGAACACATCGAAGTTGTTCTTCGCGAACGCATCGAGCATCGCCTTGGTGTTGGACCAATCGCCGCTCGAGTCCTTCACGCCCGCGACGATGCCCGGATACTTCGACAGCAGCTGGTCGATCAGCGCCAGCGTGATCGGCACCTGCGACACCGGCGGGATGTGATAGAGGTAGAGCTGCAGCCGATCGTCGCCGACGCGCTCGATGATCTCGGCGAAGTTCCGATACAGGCCCTCGTCGGACACCCCTTTGTAATAGAACGGCGGCAGCATCAGCACGCCGCCACAGCCAAGCTCCACCGCGGCGCGCGTCAGCTCGATCGAATCGCTGATCGCGCAATGCCCCGTGCCTGGCATCAGCGCCGCGGGCGAGACGCCGCCTTTGACCAGCGCCTCCAGCAGTTTTCTTTTTTCAGCCACCGACATCGAGTTGGCTTCGCTGTTGGTGCCGAAGATCGCGAGCCCGGCGCAGCCGTTGTTCAGCAGCCAGCGGCAATGGCGCACGAAGCGGTCCGCGTCGGGCGAATAGTCCTTCTTGAACGGCGTGATCACCGGCGAGAGCACGCCTTCGATGCGCTTCACTTTGCTAGTTGCGAGGTTCATCAGTCCACCTTTGCTCCAGAAGCCTTGACGATCGGCGCCCAGCGCTTGAGCTCGGCCTCGAGCATCCGCGTCATGTCCTCCGGGCTGCCGGGGATGATGTTGTAGCCGAGGTCGGTCATGCGCTTGATGAACTCGGGCGACTTCGCCGCCTCTACCGCGGCCGCGTTCAGCCTGGCGATGATGTTCTTCGGGGTGGCGGCGGGCACCATCAGGCCGAACCACACCCCCGACTCGTAGCCCGGCACGCCCGACTCGGCGATGGTCGGCAAATCGGGCAGCGCCGGGTCGCGTTTCGCCCCGGTGGTGGCGATCGCGATGAGCCTGCCGGACTTGATGTGCGGCAGGGAGGAGGGGATGTTGTCGAACATCATGTTGGTCTGCCCGGCGAGGAGATCGGTGACCGCGGGCGCGCTGCCCTTGTACGGAATGTGCAGGATGTCGGTGCCGGTGAGCTGGGTGAACATGGCGCCAGACATATGGATGCTGGTGCCGTTGCCGCTCGACGCGTAGGTCAGCTTGCCCGGCTCCTTCTTGGCGAGCGCGATGACGTCCTTCACGCTGCGCGCGGGCACCGAGGGATGCACCACCAGCACGTTGTTCAGCGACACCAGCGGCGCGACCGGGGCGAGCTCCTTGTTCGGATCGAGCGGCATCTTCGCGTAGAGCGCCGGATTGATCGCTTGGATGCCGCTCGTGCTCATCACCATCGAGTAGCCGTCGGGCGCGGAGCGCGCCACGTCCAGCACGCCGAGGTTGCCTCCGGCGCCGGGCTTGTTTTCCACCGCGACCGGCTGACCGAGGATCCGGCTGAGCTCGTGCGCCGCAGCGCGCGAGGCAATGTCGACCGCGCCGGCCGGAGTGAAGGGCACGACCATGCGCATCGGCTTCGATGGGAACACCTGGCTCAACGCCAGCGAAGGCAACAGCAGGAGGATTGCGAACAGACGGGACACTGGGAAACCTTTAGACGGTAAAGTGCGAGCCGCGATTATGGCCGACCTGTCCCGTATCGTCAGCATCGAAGACCTCAGGCAGCTCGCGCGGCGCCGCCTGCCGCGCGCCATCTTCGATTTCTTCGACGGCGGCGCCGAGGACGAGGTCACGCTGCGCGAGAACCGCGCCGCCTTCGAGCGGGTGCGGCTGCTGCCCAAGGTGCTGGTGAACGTGGCTGCGGTCGACATGAAAACCCAATTACTGGGTCGAGAGGCCACCTTGCCATTGGCGATCGCGCCCACCGGCGGCATCAGCGCCGGCCGCCACGGGGCGGAGCTCTCGCTGGCACGCGCGGCGAAGGCCTTCGGCGTGCCGTTCACGCTCGCCACGCCGTCCGCCTTCACCATCGAGCGGGTCGCCGAG
Organism: Burkholderiales bacterium; assembly: GCA_036394655.1. Taxonomy (GTDB): domain Bacteria; phylum Pseudomonadota; class Gammaproteobacteria; order Burkholderiales; family SG8-39; genus SCGC-AG-212-J23. Next base: position 859 of record DASWER010000531.1, on the reverse strand, counting down.
GAGATCGGTGGGCGTCTCTGGTTCCAGCTCTACGCGGTGCGCGAGCACCAGTTCCGCGAAAAGCTGATAGCGCGAGCGGCCGCTGCCGGCTATGAGGCGATGCTGGTCACGGTCGACCTGCCGGTGTCGGGCAAGCGCGAGCGTGATCCGCGCAACGGCTTCGTCACGCCCTACAACCCGAACTGGCGCAATTCGCGCGACGTGATCTTCAAGCCAGCCTGGCTGCTCGAGATCCTGCGTTTCGGCCTGCCGGGCATGGCGAACTTCGAGGGCTACAAGTTCGCGAGCTACGGCAAGACCGACATCGCCACCGCCGTCGGGCGGGAGATGGATGCCACCCTCGACTGGGAGGCGATCAAGCGCATCCGCGAACTCTGGCCGCGCAAGTTATTGCTCAAAGGGGTCGAGCGTCCGGATGACGCCGAGCGTGCCGCGGCACTGGGCTGCGACGGCGTGGTGGTCTCCAACCACGGTGGGCGGCAACTCGATGGCGCCGCTTCCACGCTGGACGCATTGCCCAATGTCGCTCGCGCTGTCGGGAGCAGGATTACGGTGCTGCTCGACGGCGGCGTGCGCCGCGGCGTCGACATCCTCAAAGCGCGCGCGCTGGGCGCGCACGGCGTGCTGACCGGGCGCGCTACCCTGTTCGGCGTGCAGGCGGGAGGCGAGGCGGGCGCGCGGCGCGCGCTCGAGATCCTGGCGAGCGAGCTGCAGCGCTCGATGCAGCTTTGCGGCGTGCCGACGGTGGCCGGGATCGGCCCGGATTTGCTCGCGCCGCGCTAAGACCGGCGCGCGCGCGACTCTTCGTACGACGGCACCGGCTGGCGCGCCGTCGACAGCATCTTCTCCAGCTTGGCGA
>DASWER010000530.1:0-6118 GCA_036394655.1 Burkholderiales bacterium | reverse complement strand
GCCACGCGCTTGCCCGCGAGCGGCCTGCGCAGCGCGCGTTCCTCCACCAGGCGCTCGATGCCGAACTTCAGTCGAGCTCCAGCGCAAAAGCCTGCGGATGGTGGAAATCCGGTTTCCCCGGCGCGTGCTTTAGCGCCCAGTAGCAAAGGCCGCCGCTTTCCTCCTCGATGATCACCGCCAGGCCGACGCACAGCGGCGCGCCCGCATAGGCGCGCGGAAGTCGCGCCAGGTCGACGAGCGCGTAGAGATCGAGGCGCGTCCCGGTGGACTCGATGGCGACCTGCGGATTCAGCTCCTCAGCGTTAAGCGTGGCGCCTTCCCGATACTTGGTGAAGGCGTAGGCCGCCCATTCGCCGGAAGGCGAGAAATTGAATTCGTGGTACGCCGCTGCGTCCTTCTGGCGCACGAACAGCTCGCAGCAGGTGTGGCGCCATAGCTTCCAGCCGATGCGCGCCGGACCGGGCGCCGGAATCACGAGGCGCGCGATATCGCCGTGGATGGCGTAGCTGATGGACAGCTTGCCTTCCGCAGTACGTGCGACTTGCGCGGTGACCGCCTGTGCCACGCGGCTGGGCGTATTCGGATGGCAGACGAGCTCGAGCATCGCGGCCGATACTCTACCTAGAGCACGATTTCGCGCGCCGCGCCGCGCACATCCATCTCGAACTCGAGGTCGACGACCGGCGGCCGTGCGAAGTGCCAGGCGAGCCCGCCGCCGGCGCCGCGTGCCGCGATTTCCGGGCCGACCATCGCACCAATGTCGTGCACCGTATAGGCCTGCGTGCTCACCGCATCCTTCCACGAGAACCCGAGAGCCTTGAGCCGCTGCTCCATCAGCGCGACCACGAACCGGACTTTCTCGAGCAGCGCCTGCGGCGAGTTCTCGCCGTAGCACACGGTGCGCGCGGCGTAGCCCTCGGGCCCGCCGCGCACCTCGGCACCGCCGGCGACGATGAAGCTGCCGCGCTTGGAGCTCGCCGGCACGGTGTACGAGAAGGCGTGCAGCACCGGCTCGCGCGGCTTGTCGTAATACGGGCAAACGTTGGTGCGCGCCACCGGATTCGCCTCGTTGCGGTAAATCCCCCAGCGCGCGAGCGTCTTCACATACTCGCGATTGAAGTCCTCGAAGCCTTTCTCGGTGAAGGGCTCGGCCGAGCGCAGCTCGCACGCGGCGAAGGCAGTGCTCGGCCTGCCGAGCGCCGACAGATGCGCCTCTACCGCCGCAAAGCCGGCGCTGAGGGGCAAAGGGCGCAGCAAGCGCGCGCGCTCGATCTCGAAGCCGGTTTCGGCGGCGACGCCGCTCGAGAATTGAAAGCCGCCCTTGATGTAGCGGTAGCCGCCTGGCTTGAATACGACGACATCGCTCATCTCGCCTCGGTGACAAGGAGTTCACGCATGCGTCGGATTATCGCGTCATATTGCGCAAACCAGCGCATGCCGTTCGTCCCGCCCATCCGCCCTGACATACCGCGTAATGCGCGAAACCTAGAATCCTTGCATGGCACAGCTGCGCATATTGGTAGCCGACGACGACCGCGATGCCGTCAACAGCCTCATGCTGCTGCTCCGCGAGGAGGGACATGAGGTGCGCGGCGTGTACACCGGCCTGGACGTGCTCGACAAAGTACGCGACTTCGCGCCGGATGCGGTGCTGCTGGACATCGGCATGCCGCATATCAACGGCTACGAGGTGGCGCGTGCGCTTCGCGAGCGCTATGCAAGCGCGCGCCCCATGCTGATTGCGATTACCGGTCGCAACCAGGCCAACGACCGCACGCTCACGCAGCTCGCCGGCTTCGACCACCACGTCGCCAAGCCCTACGACCCGAGCGTGCTGCTCGCCTTGCTGCGAAGCTAGCGGCGCCGGGAAACGATCTCCAGCAGCTCGAGAAACGCCCTGTCGGGCGGCACTTCGCGGCCGGCGAGCCAGTCGTGGACCTCGGCGAGCGGGCGCCCGAGCGCTGCGGCAAGCGCATCTGCGCCGCCGACTGCCTCGAGTGCCTTGCGCGCTGTGCGCGTATAGACCGTTTCTTCCGCCACCCGCCTCCGCGCCCCTTGCCCCCTTTTGCGGCGCGCAGTGTAGCTAGCGGGACATGCGGACGGGAGTCGCGAAATCGTCGATTTTTTGTAGTGGTTTCGTTGCGGCTGCGAGGACCGCGATCAGCTCGCGCGCCGCGAGCAATTTGCCCTTTGCGTTGAGATGGCCGCCGTCGTCGGTGTATGCCGCGACCATGACCGGCGCGATGGTGCCGTTCCAGTTCACGCTCGCCGTGGTGCCGTCGGGCGCGGTCGACTCCACGCGCGCAAGATCGAAGATCGGCTCGCGGCCGCGGAACGCGCGGCGCAGCAGCGTGTTGTATTCCTCGCGTCGCAGGTTCTCGATCGTCCCGTAGGGCGCGCGTCCCAGCATACGCTTCGCCAGCGCTTTCCAGCCGGTCTGCGCAGTGGTCAGCGGCAGCGTCACATGCACGAAGGTCGTGCGCGGGTTCTTCGCGCGCAGCTCGGCAATGGTCGCGCGGTAGCGCTCGAAAAGCGCGCTTGCGTCGGTATCGCTGTTCACGTCGACATAGCAGAACTTCATCAGCGCGATATCGACGTGCGAGCCTTCGCCCAGCGCGCTGTTGAAGCTCGCGAGCTTGCGCAGCGGCTCGCCGTTTTCGGCGAGGAACCCGTGTGCGATGTGCAGCGGCACACCGGCGCCGTCGGCAAGCTGTCTTACGCCCTCGAGAATATTGGCGCCGACCGACTGATGACCGAAGTAAATCGGTGTGTGGGCGATGCGCTCCAGGTCGGCGCGCAAGGCGCCGTCGGCAGCTTGGACGGCGAGAGGGGAAGCGAACAAGGCGGCGATCAGCGTGAAACGCAGCATCCATGGCGATGATAAAAGCGTCATCCGACGCCGATGGCGCCACGCCGTATGCCGTTCGAACTACCATGTTCGTCCATGACGCACGTCTTCCACCGCGATCCACTGCATAGCTATCCCGTGGCGGTGTCCGGCGATGGGGTTTATCTGCGCGATGGCGAAGGGCGGCGCTACCTCGACGCTTCGGGCGGCGCCGCGGTATCCTGTCTCGGGCACTCCGATCATGCAGTGATCGACGCGATCGAGCGGCAGCTCGCAGCCCTGCCGTTCGCTCACACCTCGTTCTTCAGCAACCAGCCGATGGAGGCGCTTGCCGATGCGCTGATCGACGGCGTGCCGCGGCCGCTCGACAAGGTGTACTTCACTTCCGGCGGTTCGGAGGCGATGGAGGCGGCGCTCAAGCTCGCGCGGCAATACTTCGTCGAAAAGGGCGAGCCGCAGCGCGTGCATCTCATCGCCCGGCGCCAGTCCTATCACGGCAATACGCTCGGCGCGTTAGCCGCCGGCGGCAACCTTTGGCGTCGCAAGCAATTCGCGCCGCTGCTGGTAGCCGCGACGCACGTCGCGCCCTGCTACCCGTACCGCGACCAGCAGCCCGGCGAGAGCGCGATCGCCTACGGCGCGCGCCTGGCGCAAGAGTTGGAGAGCGAAATCGATCGCCTGGGCGGCAACACGGTAATTGCCTTCGTGGCGGAAACCATAGCCGGCGCCACCTTGGGAGCGGCGCCTCCGGTGCCGGGGTACTTCAAACGGGTGCGCGAGATCTGCGACCGGCACGGCATCCTGCTCGTCCTCGACGAGGTGATGTGCGGCATGGGCCGCTGCGGGACGCTCTGGGCCTTCGAGGATGAAGGCATCGTCCCCGACATGGTGACGATCGCCAAGGGGCTGGGTGCGGGCTACCAGCCGATCGGCGCGCTCATCGTGGCAAAGACCATTTACGACGCGATCGTCGCGGGCAGCGGTTTCTTCCAGCACGGCACGACCTACCTCGGGCATGCCGCGGCCTGCGCGGGCGCCCTGGCGGTGCAGCGACGCCTGCGGCACGACGGTGTGCTCGCTCGCGTGAAGCCGATGGGCGAGCTCCTGGAACAAGCGCTGCGCAGCCGGTTCGCCGAACACCCGCAGGTCGGCGATATCCGTGGCCGGGGGCTCTTCTGGGCGCTCGAGCTGGTGCAGGATCGGGCCGCCAAGCGACCGTTCGATCCCGGGCGGCGGCTGCATGCGCGGATAAAACAGGCGGCGCTGGATGCAGGCCTCCTTTGCTACCCGATGGGCGGCACCCTCGACGGCGTGCAGGGCGATCACGTCCTGCTCGCGCCGCCCTTCATCATCGAACCGCCGCAGATCGGCGAAATCCTCGACAAGCTCGAGCGCGCGTTGCGCGCGGCGCTTTAATCACTCCGGGCCGCCGTCCAGGACACCAGGGACGCCGCATAGACGAACGCCGGCACGAAACCCAGAAACCACCAGGCCACCAGTCCTTCGAATGGGTTGAGCCGGTCGCCGAAGGTCACGAAAGCGCCCAGAGAAATGCCGGCAAAGGCGCTGCATAACCACGCGACCAGCCCCCCAACAGGCAGGAGTAGCAACGTCGTAACGATGGCCGCCATGACCATGACCTGGGACAGCGGACCCAGCGCGCTTCGTATTCCCGGCTCATGCTGCATGGCGGCAGTGTGCTCCCGTGCGCAAATTCACTCTGTGTGCTCCCGAACCAAGCGAAGCGCGTGACGCAAGCACTAGTTAACAGCCGGCGAAGGCTGATTCGGCGTACGCTGGAATAGCGCCATGAGAACCCACACCACGCTGGTCATCAACCCGAAGGGCGGGTCCGGCAAGACGACCGTGGCCACCAACCTGGCGAGCTATTTCGCGGCGAATCAGGTGCTCACCACGCTGATGGATTACGACCCGCAGGGCTCGAGCCTGAACTGGCTGCGCCAGCGGCCCCTCGAGCTCGTCAAGATCCACGGCGCCAACGCCGCGCCGGCCAAGCCGGGTCGCCTGCGCAGCATGGACATGCGGGTGCCCGAAGAGACGCGGCAGCTCGTGATCGACGCCCCGGCCGGCGCCTCGGGCCTGCTCCTGCAGGAGATGCTCTCGCGCACCAACTGCATCCTGATTCCGGTAGCGCCCTCGTCCATCGACATCCATGCGACGGCCAATTTCATCCGCGACTTGCTGCTTGCAGGACGCATCCGCGCGAACAACATCCGCCTCGCGGTGGTCGCCAACCGCGTGCGCAAATCGATGCCGGTGTACCAGCCGCTCGAGCGCTTCCTGAATTCGCTCAACCTGCCGCTGGTGACGCGGCTCGGTGATTCCGACGTCTTCTTGAACGCGGCCGAAAGCGGCGTCGGCGTCTTCGACATGGAATTCGCCGCCTCGGCGACCGAGCGCGCGCAGTTCATGCCGATTGCCGAGTGGGTCGGCAGCCCGAAGCTGATCGTCGACCCGAAGGCTGCGTCCTTGCCTCCGTTTCACCCGGCGATCTCGATCCCCGGCCGCGCCGGACTGCGCGTCGTCACCCACGGTTTCCCAGCCCGCTAGGCCTTATCCGCGCGTCCAGAAGGATGTGATGCGGGACGCTCGGCGCTTGCATTTCCCGCCGCGAGCCCGCATTATCGCCGCGTAATCAAATAGAAGAGGGATTTACCCTCCAAGCGGCATGAAGACCACGCTGGTGATCAACCCGAAGGGCGGCGCGGGCAAGACCACCGTCGCGACCAACCTGGCGAGCTATTTCGCCTGGAGCGGCTTCCCCACAACGGTGATGGACTACGACCCACAGGGCTCGAGCCTGAACTGGCTGCGCTCTCGACCGGTCGATGCGGCGAAGATCCATGGCGCCAACGCGGCGCCCGGCAAATTCGGACAGCTGCGCAGCTTCGAGATGTACGTGCCGCCGGAGACGCGCCACCTGATCATCGATCCGCCGGCCGGCGCCTCGGGCGTGCTGCTGCACGAGCTGCTCGATCGCTCGAACTCGATCCTCATTCCAATCGTGCCCTCGGTCATCGACCTGCATGCGACCGGCAACTTCCTGCGCGAGCTGATGGCGATGGGCCGCATGAAGACCGGCAACATCCGCGTGGCGGTGATCGCCAACAAGGTGCGCCGCTCGATGCCCTCCTACCCGCCGCTGCAGCAGCTGCTCGATTCGCTCGGCCTGAAGCTGCTCGCGCGTCTGATCGATTCCGACGTCTACATGAAGGCCGCGGAGAGCGGCGCGGGCATCTTCGAGATGAC
>DASWER010000529.1:0-1846 GCA_036394655.1 Burkholderiales bacterium | reverse complement strand
CGCCAGCCGATCCTGCGGCTGCACCAGCTGCCGCAGGGCTACCTGGCGCCGGGCGCCGATCCGCTCGAGCAGGCGCTCGCCGCGCAGCAGCTCTCGAGCCTGGTCGGCGAGTTCGAAAAGCCGCGCTTCTTCCAGTACCGCGAAAAAATCTGCGCGCACAGCCGCTCGGCCAAGACCGGCTGCAACCAGTGCATCGAGGTGTGCTCGAGCGGCGCGATCCGGCCCGATGGCGATCACGTCAAAGTCGAGCCGCATCTTTGCGCCGGCTGCGGCGGCTGCGCCACGGTCTGTCCGTCCGGGGCGATGACTTACGCCTTTCCGCGCGTGCCGGATCTCGGCATGCGCCTGAAGGCGCTGCTCAGCACTTATCGCGGCGCCGGCGGCAAAGAGGCCTGCATCCTGTTCCACGACGCCGAAGCTGGGCGACGAGCGGTGCTCGAACTCGGGCGACACCAGGGGCTGCCGGCGCGCGTGATCCCGTTCGAATGTTTCCACGTCGCCTCCATCGGGATCGACCTCGTGCTCGGCGCCATCGCCTATGGCGCGAGCCAGGTGCGCCTCCTGGTGACCGACAAGGTTGCGGACGCCTACGTCGCCGCGCTCGAGCGCCAGCTCGGCACCGCGCAGACGATCCTGAGCGCGCTCGGCTATACCGGGACGCATGTCGCGCTGGTTCGTGATTTGCAGCAGATGAAATCCATGGCGCCGGCGGCGACGGTGGCGAAGCCGGCGCTCTTCAACCTGTCGACGGAAAAGCGCACCACGCTCGATTTCGTCATCGATCACCTGGCGAAGCACGCGCCGACGCCCAAGGACGAGATCGCCCTCGCGGCCGGAGCGCCGTACGGCGCGATCACCGTGAACAAGGAGACCTGCACGCTGTGCAAGGCGTGCATCGGTGCCTGTCCGGAAGCGGCGCTGCTCGATGCGCAGGACGCGCCGACGCTGCGCTTCATCGAGCGCAACTGCGTGCAGTGCGGGCTGTGTGCCAGCACTTGCCCCGAGGACGCGATCCGCCTGGTGCCGCGGCTGCTGCTCACGCCGCAAGCGAAGGAGGCGGTGACGCTGAACGAGGCGGAGCCCTTCAACTGCGTGCGCTGCGGCAAGCCCTTCGGCACGCGTGCGATGGTCGACAACATGCTCGGCAAGCTCGGCGCGCATTCGATGTTTGCCGGCGCCGGCGCATTGCGGCGCTTGCAGATGTGCGGCGACTGCCGCGTAGTCGACATGATGGATAACAAGCTGGAAGCGACGATCCACGATTTGCCTAAATGAGCCTTCCCCCGGAGGAGGAGGCGAGGGCCAATTTCTACGCGCTCCTGTCACGCCTTTTCTTTGCGCCACCCGATGCGGCGCTGCTGCGGGGGCTGGCGAGCGCCGATGAGCTGGACAGCGAGGACGAGACCCTCGCCGTGCGCTGGCGCGCACTGGTCGCGGCCGCCGCCGTGATGGACCCCGAAGCCGCCCGCGAGGAATACGACGCCGCCTTCGTCGGCACCGGGCGCTCGCCGGTGACGCTGTACACCAGCGCTTATGTCATCCGTAACAGTGGTGAAACGCCGCTGGCACAGCTGCGTGGTCAGCTTGCGACCTTGGGGCTTGCGCGCCGCGGCGACGTCGGCGAGCCCGAGGATCACATCGCCGCGCTCTGCGACACGATGCGTCACCTCATCGCGGCCGGGCGGGATCTGCAGGAGCAGCAGGCGTTCTTCGTGCGATGGATCCAACCCAGCGTGGAGCCGTTGTGCAGCGCAATAGAGGCGAGCGAGCTCGTGTCCTTCTACAAAGTCGTCGGACGATTGGCAAAAACGTTTTTTTCACTCGAGCAGTCGGGTTTTGAAATGCT
>DASWER010000528.1:0-5124 GCA_036394655.1 Burkholderiales bacterium | reverse complement strand
GCGTACTTCTCCGGATTGATGATGGTGCCGCGCGGAATGGTCACGCGCACCGGGCGCACCATGCCGCGGTTCAGCGGCGCGCTCTTGTCGACGCTATGGAAGAAGTTGAACACCGCGGCATTGATGAAATGGTGGTTCTTGCCGTCGGTGGGCAGGTTGAGCGCCGCGCGCACCTGCGGATCGGTGCCGGTGAAATCCAGATGCAGGTCCTGGCCCTTGATCTCGAGGCGCAGCTTGATGCGCGCCGGCGGCTCGCCGGTGATGTCGAGCTCGATGTAGTCGTGGAACTGGTAGACCCCGTCGGGGATCTTGGCGATGATCTGCTTCGCGCGCTCCTCGCCCCACGCGAGCAGGTCCTCCATGCCGCTGCGCACGCGCTCGACGCCGTATTTCTCGATGGTCTGCAGCAGGCGCTTCTCGGCGATGTCCATCGCCGACAGCAGCGCCTTGAGGTCGCCCCAGTTGTAGAACGGGATGCGGCCGTTGGCGAGGAACACCTCCAGCAGGTCCTTGTTCAGCTCGCCGCGCTTGTAGAGCTTCATCGGCGGGATGCGGATCCCCTCCTGGAAGATGTCGTACGCCGAAGGCGCGATGCTGCCCGGCACCAGGCCGCCGACGTCCGAGGAATGGATGAAGGTCCAGGAGAAGCACAGGAGCTCGCCCTTCCAGAAGATCGGCTTGAGCAGATGCATGTCGGGCAGGTGGGTGCACAGCCCGCCGCTGTTATTGGGATCGTTGCAGATGAGCACGTCGCCCGGCTCGCAGTCCTTCTGGAAGCGCTCGACCAGCTCGTCCATCAGCGCGGTGGCCATGAAGGCCACGCCGATGTCCTTCGGATAGCTGAAGATCTCGCCCTTCAGGTTGACCAGCGCCTCGCCGAAGTCCCACGCCTCCTTGATGAACGGCGTGAACGACGCCTTGTGGATGATGTGGCCCATTTCGCTGGTGATGCCGTTGAGCCTGTTGTTCAGAATCTCGAGGAAAACCTTGTCGGTGGTCTTTTCCGCGAGTGGCTGGCGTGCGGTCATTTCAGCTCTCCGATGATGTTGCCCAGCCGGTCGACCCGCGCGCCGAAGCCTTCGGGAATGAACACGGTGGTGTCGTACTGGTCGATGATCGCCGGGCCGTCGAACTCGTGGCCCCAGGCGAGCGCGCTTCTCTCGAACACCGCGGTATCGAGGGACTTGCCGTCGAAGTAGATCTTGCGGCGTGTCGCAGGCTGCGCCTTGCGCTCGGCGCCCTGCAGCTCGCGCTCGTTGATCGGCGCCATCGGCGGCTTTGCGGTAATCCCGATGGCGGTGGCGCGCACGTTGATGATCTCGATCGGCGCGTCCTTGTCTGCCTGGCCGTACATCGCGCCATAGCCCTTGTGGAACGCCTCGGCGATCTGTCGCGCAGCGTCGGGCTTCCCGAGATCGACGTGCGACAGGTCGACCGCGATCTCGAACGACTGGCCGAGGTAGCGCACGTCGGCGCCTTTGGCGATGCGCTCCTCCTCGACATGGATGCCTTCGGAGCGGATCCAGGCGGCGGCGCGCTGCTGGAGGGTGTCGAACGCCCTGCGGATCTCGCCCAGCTCTTCGGTGCGCGCATTCGGGTCGAGCGCCTGGTGCACCGTGGCGATGAAGTCGCTCTTCACGTCCGCCACCATGGAGCCGAGCGCGCAGAGCGTGCCAGGCGAGAGCGGCACGAACACCTTCTGGATGCCGACCTCGCGCGCCAGCATGAAACCGTGCGTGGCTCCGGCACCGCCGTAGGTGAGGAGCGCGAATTCCGAGACGTCGACCCCTTTGCGCGCCATGAGCGGCACCAGCTCGGAATACATGTTGGAGGTGGCGACCTGCACGATGGCCTCGGCGGTCTTCAGCCGGTCGAGACCCAGGACCTTGGCAATGGCATCGATCGCGGCTGCCGCCTTGGCGCCATCGAGCTTGAGTTCGCCGCCGAGGAATTTCGCCGGGTCGACGATGCCCATGACCACATAAGCATCGGTGATCGTGGGAAGCGTGCCGCCGCGGCCGTAGCACGCCGGGCCTGGCTCGGCGCCCGCGCTCTTCGGGCCGACCTTGAGCACGCCGGAGGCGTCGGTCCAGGCAATCGAGCCGCCGCCCGCGCCGATCGAGGAGACGTCGACCGCCGGCATGATGATGTCGAAGTCGCCGACGTGCGATTCGGTCGAATAGCGGATGTCGCCATCGATCACCGCGACCTCGGTGCTGGTGCCGCCCATGTCGATGCCGATCAGCTTCGAAAAGCCGGCCTGGTTGCCGACATAGCGGGCACCGATGACGCCGGAAGCGGGCCCGGAGGTCAGCGTCTCGACCGGGACTTGCCGCGCGCTCGCCGCGGTCATGATGCCGCCGTTCGACTTGGTCGACAGCAGGCGCGCCTTGACGCCGGCCGCTGCCACCTCTTTCTCGAGCGACTCGAAATACGTCGCCATCTTGCGGCCGACGAAGGCGTTGATGGTGGTGACCAGCGTGCGCTCGTATTCCCGGATCTGCGGCCAGATCTCCGAGGACACCGAGACGTAAACCTGCGGGAAATGCCGCTGGATGAGCTCCTTCGCTTTTTGCTCGTGCGCCGGATTCTTGTACGAGTGCAGGAACGACACCGTGACCGCCTCGACGCCGTCGGCGATCAGTTCCTTCACCGCCTGGATGACCTCGGCCTCGGGCAGCGCCTTATACGCAACACCCGTCTTGAGCATGCGCTCGCCAATCTCTTTTACGTGGCGCCGCGCGACGAGGGGCTCGGGTTTCTCGGTGAAATAGTCGAAGATGTCCGGCAGCCGCGAGCGGCCGAGATTCAGGATGTCCTTGAAGCCCTCCGTGACGACCAGGCCGGTGCGGGCTCCCTTGCGCTCGATCACGGTGTTGACGGCGATCGTCGTGCCATGGGCGAAATAGCGGATCGCCTCGGGGCGCACGCGATAGCGCTCCGCGTAGACCTTGATGCCTTCGAGCACGCTGCGCGTCGGATGGCTCGGCGTCGAAGGCACCTTGACCGACATGAGCACGCCGTTGGCTTCATTCATCAGGCAAAAGTCGGTGAAGGTGCCGCCGATGTCGATGCCAAGGCGGTAACTGCCGTTCGAGCTCATGTCGTCCTTCCTGGATTGATCAATGCACCGGCCAGCGCTGCTCCTCGGGGATCTTCGCCCCGCGGGCAGCGTCGGCCGCGTTTTGCACCACCATCTGCTTGAGGCGCGCCTCGTCGATGGTGAGGAGTTGTCTCTGCCGCATGACCCATTTGCCGTCGATCATGACCGAGTCGACCGCATCGCCGGTGGACGAATAAACCAGATTGGCCACCGGGTTGAGCAGCGGGCGCGGATACCACTCGAGCCCGTCGGTGCGCACCAGCACGAGATCGGCGCGCTTGCCCGCCTCGAGGGAGCCGATCTCGTCGTCCCAGAGAAGCGCCTTTGCCCCCTCGATGGTCGCCATCTCGAAGGCCTTGTGCGCGCCCATCACCTCGGCGTCGATCGCGACGTCCTTGTGCGCGCAGGCGACGACATACATCTCGCGCACCAGGTCGAGGAAGCGGCTGATGGCGGCCGCATCGGTGCCGAGCGACATCGTGGCGCCGGCGGCGGTGAGCTCGACGAATTTGCCGTGCGCGATGCAACCGAAGGCGCCGAACATGCTGGCCGAAGCGCAATGGCAGATCTTGGTGCCGGTCTTCACCACCAGCTCGACCTCGGCCTCGTCGATGGCCCCCATGTGAACCGCGTACAGGTTGGCGTCCATGAGACCCAGGCGCCTGAAACGCTCCACCGGCCGCATGCCGAATTTCTTCTGCACCTCGGCCGTCTCGGCCGGATTTACGGCGAGATGGACATGGATGCCTACCCCGGCCGCGTCGGCCCGGGATTTCACCAGCCGGCACAACTCATCACTCGTGTTGGACGAGGTGCGCAGCCCATACCAGATGCGGATGCGCCCTTCGCCCGCGCCGCGCCATTCGGCGCGCAGCTCGTCGAGCTTTTTCACCGCCGCTTGCGGCGAGACATTCAGGTCGTCGGGCGTCGGCCGCATCGGGTCGGAGATGTCGCGCGTGGAGCGCGTCACGCAGGCGCGGATGCCGATGTCGAGCGCCGCTTTAATGGTGGCCTCGGGCTGGTAGCTGCCCGGATCGGCAATGCACGTGGTGCCGTTGCGGATCATCTCCGCGAACGTGCCCATCGAGCCCCAGTAAGACTGCTCCGCGGTGACCGAGACGTCGAACGGATAAAGACGCGTCGCCCAGCGCCGCGGCGTGGCGATGTCGTCGAGCAGGCCTTTCGTCAGGTAATGCGCGGGATGGTTATGCCCGTCGATCAGCCCGGGAATGATCAGCATGCCGCGTGCATCGACGAGCGCAGCGGACGCGTAGCGCGCCAGCAGCGCTTCGCGCTTGCCGGTTTCGACGATACGCCCATCGGACACCGCCACGGCGCCGTCCAGGATGATCGAACGCGATCGATCCATGGTGACTAGCGCGCCGCCCGCAATTAACTGCACACCGCAATTTAAATTTGCGGCGCACGAATGTCAAAGGAATTTTTGATTTTCGCTTAATGAACCGGACGCACCAGCCTTGCTCGCCCAGCGCCGCACTTGGCCTCGCGCCGTGCGATGTGATTGATTTGCACAAGAATGATGTCGAGCAGCAGGATCGCGTCGGGGGTCATGGCGTCCAGCACCGCGACATCGAAACCGGCGCCACGGTCCACGCCCAGCAGCGCGGCGAGGATCCGGCGCGCCAATTTCGGTACCTCACCCTCGCGCAGCTGCAAGACCTCGCGCGCAGCCTGCTCCAACGCCACGGCGCACGGCACATCAGCGCCGGCAGCGCTGGCGCGGTGCCGTATCTCGAGGACCAGGTGGGCGAGCGTCACTGTCCTCCTAGGCTCGGGCGGGCGCTGACACCCGCCTGCCAGCCGCTCACATAGCGCGACCGGTCAAATCGGCCGCCGCAGCGGTCGGCGTACTGCACATCCCAGGCCTGCGCGCCGAAGCGCCCGTCGCGCTGGCCGGCCTCGTACCAGTCCTGCGCGCAATCGGGCTGCAGAAGCGCACAGCCGGAATTGACAGCGGTGTAAACGGCGGCGCCGAGGAGCAAGAAATGGAACAGGATTCG
>DASWER010000527.1:0-2249 GCA_036394655.1 Burkholderiales bacterium | reverse complement strand
GCGGAGATCACCGGCGAGAGCCGGAAGCTGATCGAAGCGCACGCGGACTACCTGCGCACGCATCCGGCGCTCAAGGTCGTGATCGAGGGCAATGCCGACGAGCGCGGCAGCGCCGAGTACAACGTCGCCCTCGGGCAGCGGCGCGCCGACGGCGTCTCGAAGATCATGGGCCTGCTCGGCATCCGGCAGGAGCGCATCGAGACGGTGAGCTTCGGCAAGGAGAAGCCGAAGGCCGGCGGCCACGACGAGAGCTCGTGGTCGGAGAACCGCCGCAGCGACATCGTCTACCGGTAAGCCATGGACCCCTGGTCGGCGCACGAGGACGACCGGCCCTACATTCGGCCGGTTCGCAGCTTCAATCCGTGGCTTGCCGTCGCGGCGATCGGTATTGCCGCATGGCTCGGTGCGTTCTACTTCCGCTACTCGTTCGAGCAGCCGACCGCGCCGGCACCGTCGGCTGCGCCGCCGCCAGCTGTGCCTGCACCGACTGCCGAACCGGCGGTGCGCCATGCGCTGGAGACGCCGGCGTCGAGCTCGTTGCCGACACTGGAGAACAGCGATTCGTTGCTGCGTGACTCAGCCGCGGGTCTGATCGGCAAGCAGGCATTCACCGACCTAGTCGTCCCGACGCAGCTCGTGCGCCGCGTCGTCGCCACGGTCGACAACCTGCCGCGCAGCACGGCGCCGACGCGTGCGATGCCGTTCAATCCGGTGCCTGGCGCCTTCGATGGTGCCAACTTCGAGCGCTATGCGCCTTACGTGCACGTGATCGAGGCGCTCGATGCGCACGCGCTGGTGCAGGGCTACGCGCGGCTCTATCCGCTGTTCCAGCGCGCTTACGAAGAGCTCGGCTTTCCCGGCAAGTACTTCAACGACCGGCTGATGGAGGCGATCGACGATCTGGTCGCCGCGCCCGAGCTCGCCACGCCGCCGAAGGTGCTGCGCTCGCGCGTGCTCTACGAGTTCGCCGACCCGGATCTCGAGACGCGCTCGGCGGGGCAGAAGATCCTGCTGCGCATGGGACCGGAGAACGCCGCGCGCGTGAAAGACAAGCTCTGGCAGATCCGGCGCGAGCTTATCGCCGCAAGCAGCCGGCGGCCATAGCCGCCCAGCCAATGAGCGCCATGTCGGTGTCCATCGCGCCGACCAGCTGCACCGCGAGCGGCAGGCCCTTCGGGCCTTTGCCGCAGGGCACGGTGACGCACGGCACGCCGAACAGCGTCCAGGCGCGGTTGAAAATCGGATCCCCGGTGCTCGCGAGCGACGCCGGCGCCTCGCTCGGCGCGCTCGGTGTCAGCAGGAAATCGACTGCGCGCATCGACTCGGCGAGCTCGCGCCGGCAGCGGCGCACGTGCTCGCGCATCGCGTCGTAATCGGCGCGCGTCACCGCCCAGCCGCCGTCGAGGCGCGCCTTCAGCGTCGGGCTGAGCTTCTCGCCGTGGTTCCAGTATTCCCAGCCGAGCGCACGCGCCGTCTCGTAAGTCATGATGACCTTGTGGCGGTCGAAGAGCTGCTCGCTTCCCGTCGGTAGCTCGAAGTCGCGCAGCTGCGCGCCGGCCTTGGCCATCTCCCGCGCGGCGTCTTCCAGGTTTTTCTGGACCGAAGCATCGGCCACTGCCCAGCGCGGCGTGCGGCAGAGCCCGATGCGCGGCTTTCCGCTCACCGTTGACGGTGTGCGCCCGGTGAGCACCTCGAGCGCAAGGCCAAGGTCGTCGGCGCTGCGCGAGAAGATGCCGATGGTGTCGAGCGACTCGGAGAGGAACTTGGCGCCGGCGCGGTTGATGGCGCCAAAGCTCGGCTTGATGGCGAAGGCGCCGCAGTAGGCGGCGGGACGGATCACCGAGCCGCCGGTCTGCGTGCCGAGTGCGAGCGGCACCATCGCATCGGCCACCGCGGCGGCCGAGCCGCTGGAGGAGCCGCCCGGCGTGTGCGCGGGATTGTGCGGATTGCGCGTCTGCGAGGGATGGTTGTTGGCGAACTCGGTGGTGACGGTCTTGCCGAGGATCAGGCAGCCCGCCTGGCGCAGCAGCGTCACGCAGGCCGCGTCCGCCTTCGGGCGATGGCCCTGGTAGATGCGCGAGTTGTACTCGGTGGGCAGGTCCGCCGTGTCGATGATGTCCTTGATGCCGAAGGGCACGCCATGCAGGCGGCTCGCGCGCGGCGCGCGGTCGAGCGCGCGCGCCTGAGCGAGCACGGCATTGCGATCGACGTAGGCCCAGGCGCGCACCGCTTCGTCGCGCTCGCCGATG
>DASWER010000526.1:0-5379 GCA_036394655.1 Burkholderiales bacterium | reverse complement strand
GCCGATGAGATAGCCCGACCAGGTGTGAGCGCCGTCGATCACGCCTCTGTGGGTGGCATCGGTGACCTCGAACGCCGGCACGATGGTGCCCGCCGCCGAGGTCTTGATCTGCAGCCTGCCGCCGGTGGTCTTGTTCACCCGGTCGGCGAACAGGGTGAAGTTGTCCATGAAGGTGCTGGACGCTGGCCAGCTCGCCTGCATGTTGAGCGTCTTGGGCGCCGCCTGCTGCGCATGCGCCGCGACCCCGCCTGCAAGCAACATCGCCCCCGCTACTGCAACCCGCATTGATGTCGACATGGTCCTCCTCCTCTGCGGGGCATGATATACCTGCGGCCATGGCCGAGGCAGCGAAGCCCGCGGAACGCAAGAAGCGCACGATCACCGAGATCCGCGATTCGAAGCAGGCCGGCGAGAAGATGGTCTACACGTCGGTGCTCGATTACACCTCAGCGAAATGGGCCGAGACCGCCGGCGTCGACGTGTGCGTGGTCGGCGACAGCCTCGCCATGACCTGCCACGGTCATCCGAACACCATCCCGGCGACCATGGACATGATGGTGCTGCACGCCGCTGCGGTGCGGCGCGGCGCGCAGAATACCTTCGTGCTCGGCTGCATGCCCTACCAGAGCTACCACACCATCGAGCGCGCGCTCGCCAACGCGACGCGTTTCATGCAGGAAGCGGGGTGCGACGCGGTCAAGCCACAGGGCGGCAAGTCGCAGGCGCACGTGCTCAAGGCGCTGGTCGACGCCGGCATTCCGACCGCCTCGCACATCGGGCTCACGCCGCACACCGTCGCGATGTTCGGCGGCTTCAAGATCCAGGGGCGTACCGCGGATGCGGCCATGAAAATCCTCGAGGACGCGCTGGCGATCCAGGACGCCGGCTGCTTCATGCTCGAGTTCGAGGCGGTGCCGGCGAAGATCGCGAAGGTGATTTCACAGCAGCTCGAGATCCCGACCATCGGCATCGGTGCCGGCGCCGGGACCGACGGGCAGATCCTGCTGTCGTACGATCTACTCGGTGTGTTCACCGACTTCAAGCCGAAATTCACCAAGCGCTATGCGAATGTGACCGAGGTCGCGGTCGCCGGCCTGAAGGCCTACGCCGCCGACGTCAGGGCCGGCACGTTTCCGGACGACGACCACAGTTATGGCGTCGACGAGCGCGAGTACGAGAAATTTCTCGGCATGGTGGAGAAACGCAGGCACGCGTAAGGAGGAGTCATGGCAAAGCTCGTCGACAGCCACAACCCCACGGAGCGCCAGCTCAAGTTCCGCGCCGAGTACCAGGCGCAGATCCATCCCCTGTACAGCGGGCCGCTGCACATCGGCGTGATCTACGCGGTAGGCCTGTCGGTCATCGCCTGGTGTGTGTCGCGGCTGCAAGGCGCGAGCTGGGAATGGCTGCTGGTGATTCCGGTGTTCTTCTTCTCCAACCTGTTCGAATGGTGGATCCACAAGTACGTGATGCATCGGCTGGTCGACGTCTGGGCGCTGCGCGCGATCTATGACCGGCACACGCGCCAGCACCACCAGTACTTCACCGACAACGAGATGACCGTCGACCAGACGCGGGAATGGCGCATCATCTTCTTCCCGTGGCGGGCCCTCTTCACCTTCATGGGCATGGGCGCGCCGTTCGCCCTCGCGCTCGGCGCGGCGCTGAACCCGAACGCCGGCTACATCCTGATGGTCACGATCATCGCGCAGTACCTGATCTACGAGACTTTCCACTACTGCTGCCATGTGCGCGACAACTGGTTCGTGCGCCACGCGCCGTTCATCAACACGATCCGCCGTCACCACGCCGCGCACCACAACTACGGCATCATGATGACCTGCAACATGAACCTCACCTTTCCGATCGCCGACTGGGTGATGGGCACGAGCGACGTGAAGCGCAGCCTGCTCGGCACGCTGTTCAACGGCTACAACCAGGACCATCTGCGGCCCGAGCTCAAGCCGACGATCGAGCGCTTCCGTCGCCCGGACGCGCCGGTTTCGATCGACGGACCGATCACGGCCTGAGTCATGCCCAAGCTCCTGTCCCCAGCCGCTGTCGAAGCCTTCGGGCGCGAGGGCTTCTACTCGCCAGTGCGCGTCATGCCCGCCGCCGAGGCGCGCCGCTATCGCAACGCGCTGGAGACGCACGAGGCAAAGACCGGCAAGCCGCTGCAAGGCAACTGGCGCCACAAGATGCATCTGCTGTTCACTTGGGCGGACCAGCTGGTGCACCAGCCGAAGGTCCTCGATGCCGTCGAGGACGTGATCGGGCCGGACATCCTGTGCTGGACCACCAACTTCTTCATCAAGGAAGCGGACAGCCCGGGCTTCGTCTCCTGGCACCAGGATTCGACCTACTGGGGCCTCGAGCCCGACGACGTGGTCACGGCCTGGGTGGCGTTCACCGAGGTCACCGAAGAAAACGGCTACATGCAGGTGATCCCCGGCAGCCACAAGGTTGACCAGCTGCCGCACGTCGACACTTTCCACAAGGACAACCTGCTCTCACGCGGGCAGGAGATCGCGGTCGAGGTCGACAAGTCCAAGGCCGTCGGACTCGCCATGGGCGCGGGCGAGATGTCGCTGCATCACATCAAGCTGGTGCACGGCTCGGCCGCCAACCGCAGCCACGACCGGCGCATCGGCATGTCGATCCGCTATATCCCCACGTACGTTCGCCAGACCAAAGTGCGCGATTCCGCGATGCTCGTGCGCGGCGTCGACAAATACAGGCATTTCGACGTGGAGCCCCGGCCCAAGGCGGACTTGGACGAAGCGGCGCTTGCCGCGCACGCTGATGCGGTCGGCCGGCAGGTGAAAGCACTGTACCAGGGCACCAACAAAGCCGAATTCCGTGCCTGAGGAGCGCAAGAGGCTGACGGTCCCGGATCTCGCCGCGCGCAAGAAAGCCGGCGAGAAAGTGGTGATGGCCTCGATCCCCGACTATCCCTCCGCGGTCTGGGCCGAGCGCGCCGGCATCGACATCGCCGCCGTCGGCGACAGCCTCGGCATGGTGAGCTACGGATTTCCGAACACCCTGCCGGTGACGATCGACATGATGATCGCGCACGCGCAGGCGGTGCGCCGCGGCGCGCCCAACTGCATGATCCTGGTCGCGATGAGCTACGGCAGCTACGCCACGCCGGACGTGGGCGTGGCGAACGCCCTGCGCCTGATGAAGGAAGGCGGCGCCGACGTGGTGAAGATGCAAGGCGGCCGCGAGAAGGCGCACATCATCCGCGCGATCGCGGACGCCGGCGTGCCGGTGATGAGCCACGTCGGCATGTGCCCGCATTTCGTCCACCAGTACGGCGGCTTCAAGCTGCAGGGCCGCAGCGCCGCCGAGGCGCTGCGCATCGTCGAGGACGGCATCGCCATCGAGCAGGCGGGCGCGGTCGGCTTCGAGATCGAGGCCGTGCCCGCCCCAGTGGCCAAGGCGGTCGACGACGCCGTGAAGATCTTCACCTTCGGCATCGGCGCCGGAGCCGCGAGCTGCGGCCAGCTGCTGCTCGCTTTCGACCTGCTGGGCGTGTTCGACCAGTTCAAGCCGAAGTTCACCAAGCGCTACGCGCAGATCTCCGAGGTCGCCGTGGATGCGCTGAAGCGCTTCGCGGCCGAAGTGCGCGCAGGCAAGTTTCCCGACGACGAGCACTCCTACGGCATGAAGCCCGAGGAGGCGCAGGAGCTCGCCCGGCTCATCGCCCAGCAGAAGCGCTGAGCTTTATTTGAGGATCTGGATCAGGTTCGAGTAGTCGTCGGTCCAGGTGCGCCACTGCGGCCGATCCTCGGCCGGCAGCGCGCCGGCGTCGACAATCGCCGGCACTTCGAGCGCCTTGGCGTCGCGCGACACCAGCACCCAGTCGCTGCGCGAGCGGATGGTCTTGTCTTCGTCCTCCGGATCGTCGGAGATGAGCACCGCATGCAAGCCGAGCTCTTGCGCGAGGCGCGCCACCACCGGGATCAGGTCGAGGAAGCGGTTCGAGACATGGAACGCGACGATGCCGTCGGGCTTCATGTGCCGCTCGTAGGCGGCGAGCGCCTCCCGCGTGATGAGGTGAACCGGAATGGCGTCGCTCGAGAAGGCGTCGACGGCGAGCACGTCGAAGCTCTGCGGCGGCTCGCGCTCGAGGGTCAGGCGCGCATCGCCGAGCGCGGTCTGCGGATGCGCGGCGCTGTCGGCGAGAAAAGTGAAGGCGCTGCGCGCGATGTGGATCACGTTGGCGTCGATGTCATAGAAGCGGTAGCGGTCGCCGCTGCGCCCGTAGGCGGCGATGGTGCCGGTACCCAGGCCGATCACGCCGACGCGCACCGCATGGTCCTGCTTGGAGCGGATCGCGGCGCCGATGCCCGAGGTCTCGGTGTAGTAGGTGGTCAGCGTGCGCCGCAGCGGATCGCTCATGTACTGCTCGCCGTGCATGATCGTGCCGTGCACCAGGCGCCGCAGGTGCGACGCCTCCCCCGGGATGCCGTATTCCTTGACGCGCAGCACGCCGTAGAAGCTGCGCGTGGCGACGCGCACGTCGCGCTGGTGGCGAAAGCCATCGTACGTCGCGCAGGCGCCGACGCCCAGAAGCACCAGCAGGCTGCCGAAGTAGGCCACGCGCCCCAACGAAGCGAAGCGCAGGGAGGCGAGTATCGCGAGCACCATCAGCCCGACGCCCAGCTCGAAGTAACCGGTAAACACGAGCGGCGCGACCACGGCGACCAGCAGCCCGCCGAGCGCACCGCCCGCGGAGATCGTCAGGTAAAAGGCCGTGAGATGGCGCGGCGCCGGCCGCGTGCGGTAGAGCTCGCCGTGGCAGAAAAGGCAGCCGATGAACATGCCCGGCAGAAACACGCCGAGCTGCAGCGCAAGGTGGTAGTGGTAGTCCGTGTCGATGACCAGCCATGCCATCGCGATGAGCGCGATGAGCAGCAGCGGCCAAAGCCAGCCGGGCCGATACCAGCCCTTGCCTTCGAAGGCGATGATGAAGGTCGCGAGATACAGCGTGAGCGGCACCAGCCAAAGCAGCGGCACCGACGCCACGTTCTGCGTGAGATGGTTGGTGACCGCGAGCAGCATGACCGAGCCGGTGGCCGAGAGCGCGAGCCACCACGCGTATTCGCGCTTCGCCGGCGCCGCGGCCTGCGGCTCGGCCTGCGCCTGCACAGCGGTCTGCGGCGTGCGCCAGGCCACTACGGCGCAAAGCAGCGCGAACGCAGCGAACAGCCATGACCACAGGTTGACCTGCTCGCGCGCCGCGAACACCGGCTCGACGAAGAACGGATAGCCGAGCAGCGCGATCAGCGAGGCGAAATTGGACAGCGCAAACAGCCGGTACGGGTTCGCGCCGGGACGCGCGCGGGCGAACCAGGCCTGGATCAGCGGGCTGGT
>DASWER010000525.1:0-1775 GCA_036394655.1 Burkholderiales bacterium | reverse complement strand
CTGCTGCTCATGCTGGCGATCTATGCGGTACCGGCAGCGATCTTCTTCGGCACCACCATCGGCGTGCTGCACGCCTCGCGCCGCAAGCTGCTGCTGCCGATCGAGCGCGGCGCCTGGCTGCTGCCCGGCCTGGTCTATGCGCTGACGCCGGTGCTGATCTGGCGCCTCGACATGAGCGGCCCGCCGAAAGGCCTGCACAATCTATTCGATCCGGTGCTGGTCGCGTTCCTCTGCTGGCTGATCTTCGTCGCGCGCGTCACGCTCGCCATCAACCGCCCGCAGACCAACCGCGCCGCGGCTTATGCGACCATCGCGCTCAACATGGCTGTCGCCGTCGCCGTCTTGTTCCTGATGCCGCCGCTGCCGCAATGAAAGCTCTGCTCCTGGCGCTTGCCATCGGCCTGGCGCATGCCCAGCCGTACCCGGTGAAGCCGATCCACATCATCGTGCCCTCCCCGCCCGGCGGCCCGCCCGACCTCATCATCCGCATGCTGGCGCCGAAGATGAGCCTCGGCCAGCCGCTGGTGATCGAGAATCGCGCCGGCGCCGGCGGCATCGTCGGCACCGCCTATGTGGCGAAGGCGCCGGCGGATGGATACACGTGGCTGTTCACCACCGCGTCGCACGTCAATACGCCGCCCTTCAACGACAACGTGCCGTTCGACCCGGTGAAGGATTTCTCGCACGTGACGCTCGCCGCGCAGAACTACGGCCAGGCGCTGATCGTGCCGCCCGGCTCTGCGGCGGGCAATGTGCAGGAGCTCGTCGCCATCGCCAAGCGCAGCCCGGGAAAGCTGAACTACGGCTCGGCCGGCATCGGCACCGCGAGCCACATCCCGGCCGAGCTGATGAAGGCGATGAGCGGCACCGACATCGTCGGGGTGCAATACCGCGGCGTCGCCGAGGTGATGACCGACGTGCTCGCCGGGCGCCTCGACATGTTCTTCGTCGGCACGCAGATCGCCGCGCAGCAGGCGCAGGGCGGCAGGGTGCGCGTGCTCGCCCTCACCGGCGCCAAGCGCTGGAAGGGACTGCCCGATGCGCCCACCATGCAAGAGGCCGGCTTCAAGGGCTTCAATCTCATCAACTGGTTCGGCCTGTGGCTGCCGGCGGGCGCGTCGCAGGATCTCGCCGCGCGCATCCACGCCGAGGTGGTGAAGGCGCTCGCCGATCCCGAGCTGCGCCAGCAGTTCGATGCGCAGGGATTGGAAGCGGTCGGCATGCCGCCGGCGGAATTTGCGCGCTTCGTGGAGCAAGAGGCGAGCTTCATCAACGGGCTCGCGCAACGCATCAAGGGGGCGAAATGAAGGAGGAGAGAAATCTGGCGCCATGGCAATGGCCCGAGGCGCAGTGGCGCAGGATCGTGCACCGCGTGCGCGCCGGCCGGCCGCTGCGGCCGGCGAAATGGCAGGGCGGCGCGCGCTGCGCGGTGGCGCTGTCGTTCGACTCGGACCACGAGACCAACGAGCTGCGCGAAGGCGGCGAATCGATCGGCCGGCTGTCGCAGGGCCAGTACGGCAACCGCCAGGGCGTGCCGCGCATCCTAGAGATTTTGGGCCGGGCCGGAGTAAAGGCCAGCTTCTTCGTCCCGGCGGTGACGGCGCTGCTGTATCCCGAAGAGCAGCGCCGCGTCATCGCCGAAGGCCACGAGATCGGCATCCACGGCTGGATCCACGAGCGCAACTCCGACCTGCCGCTCGACGCCGAGCGCGAGTTGCAGATGCGCTCCGCGGATGTTTTGGAAAAGGTGACGGGGAAGAGGCCCGTTGGCATTC
>DASWER010000524.1:0-1606 GCA_036394655.1 Burkholderiales bacterium | reverse complement strand
AAGGCGTCCGCGCTCGGCGTCACGCTCTCCGACATCGACCAGACCTTCTCGGTGCTGTGGGGCTCGCGCTACGTCAACAACTTCATGGACACCGACAATCGCATCAAGAAGGTGTTCGTGCAGGCGGATGCGCAGTTCCGCATGAACCCCGAGGACCTGAACAACATCTACGTGCGCAACGCGAAAGGCGCGATGGTGCCCTTCGCCTCGCTGGCGAAAGGCTCGTGGACCTACGGCCCGCCCAAGCTCGAGCGCTACAACGGCCTGCCGGCAATCGAGATGCAGGGCGTGGCGCCGGCGGGCAAGAGCCTCGGCCAGTCGATGACGGCGATGGAGCAGCTCGCGCAGAAGCTGCCCCCGGGCATCGGCTACGAATGGACCGGCATCTCGCTGCAGCAGATCGAGGCCGGCAACCAGGCGCCTTACTTCTACGCGCTGTCGATCATCGTGGTGTTCTTGTGCCTGGCCGCGCTCTACGAGAGCTGGGCGATCCCGCTATCGGTGATCCTCGGCGTGCCGCTCGGCGTGGTCGGCGCGCTCGCCGCCGCGACCGCGTTGGGCATGGCGAACGACGTGTTCTTCCAGGTCGGGCTGCTGGTGACCATCGGCCTGTCGGCGAAGAACGCGATCCTGATCGTCGAGTTCGCGCGCGAGCTGCACGAGCAGGGCAAATCGGTGTTCGACGCGGCGCTCGAGGCGGCGCATCTTCGGTTGCGGCCGATCATCATGACCTCGCTCGCCTTCGGCCTGGGCGTGCTGCCGCTCACCATCTCGCGCGGCGCGGGCTCGGCCAGCCAGCACGCCATCGGCATCGGCGTGCTCGGCGGCATGTTGAGCGCCACCTTCCTCGCGATCTTCCTCATCCCGATGTTCTTCGTCGTGGTGAGCAAATACCTCACCAGGGAGAAACCCATTCCCGCGGAGGCGACCGCATGAAACGCTTACTGTGCATCCTGCTTATAGCAACAGCCGCCGGTTGCTCGACCATGGCGCCGAAGTACAAGCGTCCGGACGCGCCCGTGCCGGCCACCTTCCCCACCGGCGCGGCCTACAAGGACGGCGGCAACCCGAGCTCGCCGCCGGCCGCCGAGATCGGCTGGCGCGACTTCCTGGTCGATGCGCGGCTGCAGCGGCTGGTCGAGATCGCGCTCGCCAACAATCGTGACCTGCGCGTCGCTGCCTTGAACGTGCAGCAGGTGCAGGCGCAATACCGCATCCAGCGCGCGGCGCTCTATCCGACGGTGGCGGCCTTTGCCGACCGATCCGCCACACGCAATCCGGCCAACGGCAATCCGAATGCGAATGTGGAGCAGCGCAACTGGTCGGCGGGCGTCCAGGCGTCGTGGGAGATCGACTTCTTCGGCCGCCTGAGGAGCCTGAGCGATGCCGCGCTCCAGCAATATTTCGCCAGCGGCGAAGCGCGCCGCGCGGCGGAAATCCTGCTCGTCTCGCAGGTCGCCGACCAGTACCTGATGGTGCTCTCGTTCGACGAGCAGCTCGCGGTGACGCGCAACACCCTGGAAACGGCCCAGGCCTCGCTCAAGATCGTGCAGCTGCAGTTCGACACCGGCACCGCGCCCGAGCTCACGCTCCAGCAGTCGCTATC
>DASWER010000523.1:0-2702 GCA_036394655.1 Burkholderiales bacterium | reverse complement strand
GCTGCCCATCGGCCTGCTCGTGTTCAAGGCGGCAAACCCGGCGGCGATCTACGTCATCTTCATCTGCAGCCTCTGGCCGATGATCGTCAACACCGCGGTCGGCGTGCGCCAGATCCCGCAGGACTACCTCAACGTGGCGCGCGTGCTGAACCTCTCCGAGTGGAAGGTGTTCACCAAGATCCTGTTCCCGGCGGTGCTGCCCTACATGATCACCGGCGTGCGCCTGTCGATCGGCGTCGCCTGGCTGGTGATCGTCGCCGCCGAGATGCTCACCGGCGGGGTCGGCATCGGCTTCTGGGTGTGGGACGAATGGAACAACCTCAAGGTCGAGCACATCATCATCGCCATCTTCACCATCGGCATCGTCGGCCTGGTGCTCGAGCAGGCGCTGGTGCTGCTGGCCAGGCGCTTCTCCTATGCATAAATACCTGAGCATCGAGTCCGTCGACAAGACCTTCGAGACCAAGAAGGGCGACTTCGTCGCGCTCACCGGCATCGACCTCGCGATCCGCAAGGGCGAGTTCGTCACGCTGATCGGGCACTCGGGCTGCGGCAAGAGCACGCTGCTCAACCTGGTCGCCGGCCTGCTGAAGCCCACCGCGGGCACCATCCTGCTCGCGGAAAAGCACATCGACGGGCCGGGCCC
The DNA here is from genome assembly GCA_036394655.1 of Burkholderiales bacterium. Classification (GTDB taxonomy): domain Bacteria; phylum Pseudomonadota; class Gammaproteobacteria; order Burkholderiales; family SG8-39; genus SCGC-AG-212-J23. The sequence goes on along the minus strand of DASWER010000523.1, from coordinate 2,056 downwards.
CGACCGCGGCGTGGTGTTCCAGAACCATTCGCTGCTGCCGTGGCTCACCTGTTTCGAGAACGTCTATCTGGCCGTGGAGCGCGTCTTCGCCAAGGAGCGCAAGGAGCGCACGCACGCCGCGCTCGAGCTGGTCGGGCTCGCGCACGCCGAGCACAACTATCCGCACGAGATCTCCGGCGGCATGAAGCAGCGCGTGGGCATCGCCCGGGCGCTGGCCATCGAGCCCAAGGTGCTCCTGCTGGATGAGCCCTTCGGTGCGCTGGATGCACTCACGCGCGCGACGCTGCAGGACGAGCTGATGCGCATCGTCGGCAGCACCGGCGCCACCGTGCTGATGGTGACGCACGACGTCGACGAGGCGGTGCTGCTCTCCGATCGCGTGGTGATGATGACCAACGGTCCGGCGGCCACCATCGGCGACGTGCTGCAGGTGGATCTGCCGCGGCCGCGCGCGCGCCTGGCGCTGGCGCACGACGCGCGCTTCATGGAGCTGCGCGCCGCGGTGCTCGAGTTCCTCTACGCGAAGCAGGCGAAGAGGCTGAAAGTCGCGTGATGGGCAAGGTATTCCTGATCGGCGCGGGACCCGGCGACCCGGAGCTGATGACGCTCAAGGCGGCGCGCGCGCTGCGCAGCGCCGACGTGGTGCTGATCGATGAGCTCGTCAACCGCGGTTGCCTGGCCCACGCGCGGTCGGATGCGACCGTGATCGAGGTGGGCAAGCGCGGCGGCGCCACGGCCACGCCGCAGGAGTTCATCGAGCGGCTGCTGGTCGGGTACGCGGGACAGGGAAAGATCGTGGCGCGCCTCAAAGGCGGTGACCCCTTCGTCTTCGGCCGCGGCGGCGAGGAGCTCGAGGCGCTGTACGCCGCTGGCATCGAGGCTGAGGTGATTCCCGGCATCACCGCCGGAATCGGCGTGCCGGCGACGCTCGGCATCCCGCTGACGCACCGCGACATGGCGTGCGGCGTGATCTTCGTCACCGGGCACTCGAAAGACGGCAGCGGGCCGGACTGGGAGCTGTTGGCGCGCACCGGCATGACGCTCGTCATCTACATGGGTTTGAAGCGCCTGGCGCACATCGCTTCTGCGCTATTGGAAGCGGGCATGTGCCCGGACACGCCCGCCTGCGCCATCGAGAACGGCACGTTGAAGAACCAGCGGCAGGTCTTGGCGCCCCTGGCGAAGCTGGCGCAAGTCGCAGTGGGTCTGGCGAGCCCGGCAATCATCGTCGTAGGGGACGTGGTCCGTTTCGCCGCAGTCGCGGCGGCGCAGGCGGCGGCGAGGGCGGCGTGAAGCGCGCGCGCATCGTCGTCATCGGCAACGGCATGGTGGGGCAGCGCTTCCTCGAGCAGCTGGTGGGCCGCAGCCAGGACCTGGAGATCACGACGTTCTGCGAGGAGCCACGGCCCGCCTACGACCGCGTGCAGCTCACCAGCTTCTTCTCCGGCAGGAGCGCCGCCGATCTGAGCCTGGTTGCCGCGGATTTTTTCCAGAAGTCGAAGATGACGTTGCGGTTGAACGACAGCGTCCTGGCGATCGATCCGCATCGCAAGGTCGTGCGCTCGGCGCGCTACAAGGAAGTTCCGTACGACAAGCTGGTGCTCGCCACCGGCTCGTATCCGTTCGTGCCGCCGGTGACGGGCAGGGACCGGCGCGACTGCTTCGTCTACCGCACCATCGAGGATCTCGAGGTGATCACCGCCGCGGCGCGCCGCTCGAAAGTCGGCGTGGTCATCGGTGGCGGGCTGCTCGGCCTCGAAGCGGCAAAGGCGCTGCAGGACCTTGGCCTGGAGACGCACATCGTCGAATTCGCCGCGCGCCTGATGGCGGTGCAGCTCGACGATTCCGCCGGCCGGCTCCTGCGCCGCAAGATCGAGGCGCTCGGTGCGAAGGTTCACCTCCAGAAGAGCACGCAGCAGATCGTGGAGGGAACCGAGCGCAAGCAGAGGCTGGTGTTCGCGGATGGCACGAGCCTGGAGACGGATCTGATCGTCTTCTCGGCGGGCATCCGTCCCCGCGACGAGCTGGCGCGCGCCGCCGGGCTGGCGGTCGGGCC
>DASWER010000522.1:0-3859 GCA_036394655.1 Burkholderiales bacterium | reverse complement strand
TTCATCGCCGACGGCCGGGTGCGGCCGCTCGTCACCTCGGGCTCAGTGCGCGACGCGCTGCTGCCCGAGGTGCCGACCGCGGCGGAGGCGGGGCTGCCCGAGCTGGTGCTCGATAGCTGGCTCGGACTTTTCGCGCCGGCGAGAACGCCCTCCGGCGTGATCGAGCGGCTGCGGGTGGCGACGCTGAAGGCCGTGGACAACGTCGAAATCCGCCGCCGGCTGGAGGTGAACGGCTGGCGCATTATTTCGATGTCGCCCGAGGAGACCCGCGCCTTCGTCAAGCGCGAGGCCGAGAAATGGCCGGCGATCCTGCGCCAGGCCGGCATCAAGCCCGAGTGAATGGGCACGTATCTTGCGCCCGCAGCGATCAAGGCGGTGCCAATGAAGGGGTATACCCCTCCCCCGCAGTCGAAGATTCTGCTTGCCGTGACCTCCGACATGCTGGAGCGTTTTCAGCGCATTCTTGAGCGGCACGAGACCAAATTCGTCGGCAACGCCGGCGAGGCCCTGCGCGAGCTCGAGAACGATTTCAAGCTGGTGGTCGTGAGCGTGCATTTCGACGAGTCGCAGATGTTTTCTCTTCTCGGCGACATCCGCTCGCATTCCCACTACCGCAAGGTCCCGATCCTTTGCGTGCTCGGCGCACGCGGTCCGGCAATCAGCGATGTGGCAGTCGAGGGCCTGGACCACGCGGTGAAAGCGCTGCGCGCCAACGGCTTTCTCGACCTCAACCACTTCCAGGATGACGACGAAGGCAATGCCAGGATCGCGAGGATCGTCGACTACCTGATCCTGATTGACGGCGATCTGCAGCATATTGCGCGCGCGCTGGACGACTCGGTGGCCCAGGTCGAACGGCGCCGGAGCAAGACAGAAGGTCCTTAACGACGGCCCTTGAGGCGCTGCTGCCGCTCCCAGGCGGTCTCGGACGGTTTGCCAGACGATACCGGATCGCTCGCCGGGAAGGTTTCCATCACCGCCGCGTCGAGGTGTTCGTCGGCGCTGGCGTTCGGCCGCAGGTGGATGTTGTCGATCGCGTCACTGGCGTTGGTCTGCGAACCGGTGGAGCGGCCGCGCTGGCGATAGAAGTAATAAGCGGCACCGGCGGCGGCAAGGGCGAGTAAAAGTCTCATGGCATCGGTCTCCGTTCCGGGAGACGAGCAAACCGCATGCCCGTCAGTCGATCTTGAGGCCGACCTTGTGCACCACGTCGCCCCAGCTCCTCACCTCGGCGGCCATGGTGGCCTTGAGCTCGGCCGAGCTCATGGTGCCGGGCTCGGCGGCGCTGGCGGCGTAGACCTCCTTGAGGCGCGGATTGGCGAATGCCTTTCCGGTTATCGCGTACACCCGCTGCAGGATGTCGCGCGGCGTGCCCGCCGGCGCGAACAGCGCGGTGTAGAAGCCCATGTCGAAGCCGGGCAGCGTCTCGGCGATCGGCGGCACTTCCGGAATCTGGGAAAAGCGCTTGGCAAACGAGGAGCCGAGCAGCACCAGCTTGCCGGCCTTGGCGTGCGGCACGACGCCTGGAATGGTGCCGAAGGCGAGCGCGGCATCGCCGCCGAGCACCGAGCTCACGGCGCCCACCGTGCCCTTGAACGGCACGTGCTGCAGCTCGATGCCGGTGAGCTGCTTGATGCGCTCGATCGCGAGGTGCGTGATCGAGCCGTTGCCCGACGAGCCGTACGCCATCCCGGGCTTCTGCCTGGCGAGCTGGATGAACTCCGCGACGCTGCGCACGTTGAGCGAGGGCTGCGTCACCAGCACCATCGGCGAGCCGGCGATCACCGCGATCGGCTCGAAGTCGGCGAGCACGTCGTACGGCATCTTGGTGTACAGCGAGGCGCTGATGGCGTGGCTCGGCACATCGCTCGCGGCGAGCGTATAGCCATCCGCTAGGCTCTTTGCCAGTTGCGCCATGCCGAGCGTGCCGCCGGCGCCGGGCTTGTTCTCGACGATGAACTGCTGGCCGCTGGCCTCGGTCATCGCCTGCGCCAGCGTGCGCGCCAGCACGTCGCTCACGCCGCCGGGCGGCCAGGGCACGACGATCTTCACCGGCTTCGCCGGATAGGTTTGCGCGCCCGCGCCTGTAGCGAGGGCGAGCAGGATGGTCGCGACCAGCCTAGGTAGGTGCATAGGTCCTCCGTGCGCGGAACTCATAGGCGAACAGCGCGGCGCCGAGGATGGCGCCGGCGACGTTGAGCCAGGCGTTGATGGTCGAGGCCTGGAAAGGCATCAGCAGCAGCATGCCGGTGATGACGAAGGCGACGCGCATCGCCACTGGCATCACGCGCAGCGCGTAGCCGGTGAATCCCGCGCACACGAACCAGATGCCGGCGATCGACAGCAGCATGACCAGCGCGATGGTGCCGACGCTCGCGCGCATGATGAGCGCGGGCGAGTAGACGAAAAGGAACGGCACGATGTAGGACGCCCAGCCGAAGCGCATCGCGGTCCAGCCCGCCGCCATCGGATCGGTCTTGGCGATGGTCGCGGCGACGAACGCGGCGGTGGCGATCGGCGGCGTGATGAGCGACATGATGCCGAAGTAGAGGATGAAGAGGTGCGCCGCCATCGCCGGCACGCCGACCTTGACGAGCGCCGGTGCCACCAGGATCGCCAGCATCACGTACACCGCGAGCGTCGGCAGGCCGAGGCCCAGCACGATGTTGGTGATGGCGCAGATTATCAACAGCAATAACAAATTCTCGGCGCCCAGGTTGACCAGGTAGGCGGTCAAGGCGAACGACAGGCCGCCGATCTGGAACAGACCCAGCACGTAGCCGCCGATCGCGCTGATGACGATGATCTCGCACACGCCGATGCCGGTCTCGACGATCGCGCCCCAGATGTCGGCGAGCTTCATGCGCGCGCCGCGGTAGCCGATAAAGAGGCCCAGCACGATGATGATCGCGGAGGCCAGCGTGGCCGCGGGCTCGGGTTCCCAGTTCAGCCAGAACATGGCGCCGATGATCGCGGCGAACGGCGCGAGGAAGATCCAGCCGGTGGCGAACACCGGCCCCATGCGCGGGATCTCGGAGCGATCGACCTTGCCGAAGCCGTAGCGCGCGGTCTCGAGATCGCACTGGATGAAGAGCGCCGTGTAGTAGAGGATCGAGGGCAGCAACGCCGCGAGCGCGACCTCGCGATAGGGCACCTGCAGGAAATCCGCCATCACGAAGGCGACCGCGCCCATCACCGGCGGCATCATCTGCGCGCCGTTCGCGGAACAGGCCTCGATCGCCGCCGCGAGGCGTGCCGGGATGCCCGATTTCTTCATCAGCGGGATCGTCACCACGCCGACGGCGAGGGCGCTGGCCGCAGCGATGCCCGAAATGCTGCCGAAGAGGCTCGAAGCGACCACCGCGATCTTGGCCGCGCCGCCGCGGTAGCGCCCCATCAGGCCGAGCGCGAAGTCGTTGAAGAATCCCGAGCCGCCCGAGCGGGCCAGTAACTGGCCCATGAGGACGAAGGCGATGACGATGGTCGAGGCGATCTCCAGCACCAGGCCAAGCAGGCCGTTGTTGTCGAAGCTGAGGTAGATCGCGAGCGTCGCGGGCTCGACCTTGTGCGTGCGCAGCTGGCCGGGGACGAGATGGCCGACCAGCACCCACAGCACGAGGCCGAAGGTGATGACGATGAGCGAATAGCCCGAGGTGCGCCGCGTGCCTTCCATCGTCAGGAAAGCGATGACGCCGGCGAGGATCAGGAGCTCGGCGCTGACCGTGCTCGCGAGCGCGGTCAGGCGCGGAAACATTACGGCGACATAGGCGCCGACCACCAGGCCGGCGATCGCCGCAAGCCAGTCGTACCAGGGAATGTCAGTGCGCTGCTCGCCGCGCCTCGCGGGAAAGCTGATGAA
>DASWER010000521.1:0-2625 GCA_036394655.1 Burkholderiales bacterium | reverse complement strand
GCGCCGGACGGCTACACGCTCGGCTTCAACAGCGGCTCGACGCTCTCGATCGCGCCCTACTCGTTCACCAGGCTGCCCTACGACGTGAAGAAGGATGCCGCGCTCATCACGCTGGTGGTGCGCGTACCGGAAGTGCTGGCGGTGCATCCGTCGCTGCCGGTGAACAGCGTCGCCGAGCTGGTCGACTACGCGAAGAAGAATCCCGGCAAGGTGAATTACGGCTCGGCGGGCGGCGGCAGCATCACGCACCTCGCGGGCGAGCTCCTGAAAGCCGAAGCGAAGATCGATCTGGTGCACGTGCCCTACAAGGGCGCGGCGCCGGCGGTGAACGATCTCCTCGGCGGACAGGTGCAGATGGGCATCTTCGACGTGCCGATCCTGCTCGGCCACATCAAGAGCGGCAAGCTCAAGGCGCTGGCCGTGACCAGCGCGACGCGCGCGCCGGCGCTGCCCGAGGTGCCGACCACCGCGGATGCGAAGCTGCCGAACGTCACCTCCGACAACTGGTACGGCCTGATCGTGCCCGCGGCAACGCCGGCCGACATCCAGAAGCGCCTGAACGCCGCCGCGGTGACGGCGCTCAAGTCACCCGCGATAGTCGAGCAGTTCGCCAGGGTCGGCGGCGTCGCCTCGCCCGGCACGCCGCAGGATTACGCGAGCTTCCTCGCCGCCGAGCAGGCGAAGTGGAGCCAGGTGGTCACGGCCATCGGCTTCAAGGAACAGAACTAGGAAGACTCCGGCCATCGCCGCCCGCTGGTTTCTGCTCGCGCTGCTCATCGGCAGCTTGCTGCTGGTGGGCACCATCGTCTGGCCGATGGCGAGCGCGCTCCTGGTGGCGGCGGTGCTCGCCATGGTGCTCGCTCCGGTGCAAAGGCGTCTCGCGGCGTTGCTGCGCGGGCGCCCGAAGCTCGCTGGGGTGCTGCTCGTGTTGGCGGTGCTGTTTCTCGTGGTCGGCCCGCTGGTGGCGCTGTCGGCGGTCGTCGTCAACGAAGCGAGCGCCGGGGTGAAATTCATCGTCGAGACGGTCCGCGGCGAAGGCTTCGGCGGGCTGATTCAGCGGCTGCCGCCGCAACTCCAGCACCTGGCGAACGAGGCGCAGGCCGCCGTGGGCGATGTCGGCCGGTTCGTCGAAGACAACATCAGCGCCCAGGCCGGCAGAGCCGCCTCCGCGGTCGGCACCGCGCTCGCGGCAACCGGCGCCTTCATCGTGCAGGCGGCGCTGATGCTGCTCGCGCTGTTTTTCCTGCTGGTGGGCGGCCGGGATCTGCTCGCATGGCTCGACGAGGTTTCGCCACTTGGCCCCGAGCACACGCGCGAGCTGATCGACGAGTTCAGGAAGGTCTCCTATGCGGTGATCGTATCTACGTTGATCAGCGCGGCAGCGCAGGCGTTGGCGGCACTCGTCGGCTATTTCCTGACCAGCGTGCCGCATCCGGTCTTCTTCACGGGCCTGACGTTCTTTGCCGCACTGGTGCCCGCCGGTGCTCCGACGGTGTCCGTGGTTGCGGCGCTGATTCTGCTCGTCACCGGCCATCCCTATACGGCGCTGTTTCTCGCGCTGTGGTCGGTGCTGGTCGTCGGCATGGTCGACAACGTGGTGAAACCCCTGGTGATGAAAGGCGACATCGAGATGCACGGCGGCGTGCTGTTCTTTGCGCTGATCGGCGGCCTCGCGGCCTTCGGCATGGTGGGATTGCTGCTCGGGCCGCTGGCGATCGCGCTGTTCCTCGCCATCCTGCGCATCTACCGGCGCGATTTCGTAAACCGCCCGTAAAATGAGCTCATGCTGATCGACTTCTTCCTGAAGCTGAAGAGCCACAAGCTGCCGGTCTCCATCAAGGAGTACTTGACGCTGCTCGAGGCGATGGACAAGAACGTCATCGGCCCGTCGGTCGACGACTTCTACTACCTCTCGCGCACCGCGCTGGTGAAGGACGAGGCGAACTACGACAAGTTCGACCGCGCCTTCGCCGAGTTCTGGCAGGGCGTCGAGACGATTCCCGGCATCGAGGCGCAGATCCCGCTCGAGTGGCTGCTGAAGCAGGTCGAGCTCACGCTCTCGGAGGAGGAGAAGAAGCAGATCGCGGCGCTCGGCGGCTGGGAAAAGCTGATGGAGACGTTGAAGCAGCGCCTGGAAGAGCAGAAGGGCCGGCATCAGGGTGGCAGCAAGTGGATCGGCACCGGCGGCACCTCGCCGTTCGGCGCCTACGGCTACAACCCCGAGGGCGTGCGCATCGGGCAGGACAAGTCGCGCAATCGCAGCGCCGTGAAGGTGTGGGACCAGCGGGAATATCGCAACCTGGACGATTCCGTCGAGCTGGGCACGCGCAATATAAAAGTAGCCTTGAGGAGATTAAGAAAATTCGCCAGGGAAGGCGCGCCCGACGAGTTCGACCTGCCCGGCACGATCGACAGCACCGCGCGCAAGGCCTACCTCGACATCCACATGCGGCCCGAGCGCCGCAACGCCATCAAGGTGCTGATGCTGATGGACATCGGCGGCACCATGGATGACCACATCAAGCTCGCCGAGGAGCTGTTCTCGGCGGCGAAGACCGAGTTCAAGCACCTCGAGTTCTTCTACTTCCACAACTGCCTCTACGACTTCGTGTGGAAGGACAACCG
>DASWER010000520.1:0-12965 GCA_036394655.1 Burkholderiales bacterium | reverse complement strand
TGTCGAGGCGCGATTCGAGGATCTGCAGCAGCCGCTCGCCCGTGACGCCCTTGGAGCGCGACGCTTCAGCGTAGGTCTTGCGGAACTGGCGCTCGAGGATGCCGTAGGTGTGGCGCACCTTCTGCTTCTCGCGCAGCTGCTTGCCGTAATCCGAGAGGCGCGCGCCGCTTTTCTGGCCGTGCTGGCCGGGCGCGTAGCTGCGCCGCTCGATGGCGCATTTGGCGGTGAAGCACTTCTCGCCCTTGAGGAAGAGCTTCTCGCCTTCCCGGCGGCATTGACGGCACTTCGCGTCGAGATTTCTGGCCATGCGTTCTCCTTAAACCCGGCGGCGCTTCGGAGCGCGGCAGCCGTTGTGCGGTACGGGGGTGACATCCGCGATCGAGCCGATCTTCAGGCCGATCGCATTCAGCGCGCGCACCGCGGATTCGCGGCCCGGTCCCGGGCCCTTGATGCGCACTTCAATGTTCTTGACACCGCACTCCTGTGCCGCACGGCCGGCGCGCTCGGCGGCCATCTGCGCGGCGAACGGCGTCGACTTGCGCGAGCCCTTGAAGCCGGCGTTGCCCGAGGTGGCCCAGGCGAGCGTATTGCCCTGGCGGTCGGTGATCGTGACGATGGTGTTGTTGAACGAGGCGTGGATGTGCGCAATGCCTTCGGCCACGTTCTTCTTGACCTTCTTCCGCGCGCGCGCGGACGCGGTCTGCTGCAGCTCCTGGCGCGTCGGTGCGTTTCTGGTACCCATGCGTTATGCGGCCTTCCCTGCTTGTATGTTGAGTTTGATCGCTGCCTTGCGCGGGCCCTTGCGCGTACGCGCGTTGGTGCGCGTGCGCTGACCGCGTACCGGTAGCCCCTTGCGGTGGCGTGAGCCGCGATAGCAGTTCAGATCGATCAGGCGCTTGATCGACATCTGCACCTCGCGACGCAGATCGCCTTCGACCGTGAAGCGCGCGATGCTTTCGCGGATGCGGTCGAGCTCGGCGTCGGTCAGATCCTTGATCTTGCGCGAGCCCTGCACGCCGGCCGCGGTGCAGATCGCCTGCGCGCGCGAGCGGCCAATGCCGAAAATCGCCGTCAATGCGATCTCGGCGTGCTGGTGGTTCGGAATGTTTATCCCTGCAATACGGGCCATATGGACGTGCCTTAGGCGGAACCTGAAATTATAGCTGTTTTAACAAGGCGTTATCAACCCTGGCGCTGTTTGTGCCGAGGGTCGGAGCAAATCACCCGCACCACGCCCTTGCGCCGCACGATCTTGCACTTGCGGCAGATCCTCTTCACTGAAGCCATGACTTTCATCTGATCCTCACTTTGCTCTGAAGGTGATACGACCCTTCGTTAAATCGTAGGGCGTCATCTGCACCGTGACCTTGTCGCCCGGCAGGATGCGGATGTAGTTCATCCGCATCTTTCCCGAGATGAAAGCGTGGATGATGTGGCCGTTCTCCAGCTTCACGCGGAAGGTGGCGTTCGGCAGGTTCTCCACCACCTCGCCCTGCATCTCGATGACGTCTTCCTTGGCCATCCGCGCGCCTCACCGAACCCCGGGCAAACCTCCCTTGAAGTTCGCCTTGCGCAGCAGGCTCTCGTACTGGTGCGTCATGATGTAGGCCTGCACCTGCGACATGAAATCCATGGTCACCACCACGATGATCAGGAGCGAGGTGCCGCCGAAATAGAACGGCACATTCCAGCGCAGGATCAGGAACTCGGGCAGCAGGCAGACCAGCGTCACGTAGACCGCTCCTGCCAATGTGAGGCGTGTCAGGATCTTTTCCAAGTACCGCGCGGTCTGGTCGCCGGGCCGGATGCCGGGTACAAAAGCCCCGGACTTCTTGAGGTTATCGGCGGTTTCTTTCGGGTTGTACTGCAGCGCCGTGTAGAAGAAGCAGAAAAACACGATCAGGGCAGCGTAGAGCACCACGTAGATCGGCTGGCCCGGAGTCAGCGTGCCGGCGATATCTCGCAGCCAGATCAAGCCCTCGTGGCTGCCGAACCAGCCGAGCACGGTCGCCGGAAACAGGATCAGCGACGAGGCGAAGATCGGCGGGATCACCCCCGACATGTTGAGCTTGAAGGGCAGGTGCGAGCTCTGCCCGCCATAGACGCGGTTGCCCACCTGGCGCTTGGCGTAATTCACCAGGATCTTGCGCTGGCCGCGCTCGACGAAGCAGACGAAAGCGGTCACCACGACCACGGCGACGGCGATGAGGAGCGCGGTGAGCGGGTGCATCGCGCCGGTGCGTACCAGCTCGAGCGTGCCGGCGACCGCATTCGGCAGGCCGGCGGCGATGCCGGCGAAGATGATGATCGAGATGCCGTTGCCCAAGCCGCGCTCGGTGATCTGCTCGCCGAGCCACATCAGGAACATGGTGCCGGTGACCAGCGTGGTCACGGTCGTGATGCGGAACATGAGGCCCGGATCGAGCACCAGGTTGGGCTGCGATTCCAGCATGATCGAGATGCCGGTCGCCTGGAACAGCGCGAGGAACACCGTGCCGTAGCGCGTGTACTGCGTGATCTTGCGCCGGCCCGACTCGCCTTCTTTCCTCAGCTGGTCGAGCTGCGGGCTCACCGCAGTCATCAGCTGCATGATGATGGACGCGGAGATGTACGGCATGATCCCCAGGGCGAAGATGGTGAAGCGCCGCAGCGCCCCGCCCGAGAACATATTGAACATGCCGAGCATGCCGCCCTGGTTGTCCTGGAAGAAACCGGCGAGCACGTTCGGGTCGATGCCCGGCACCGGGATATGCGCACCGATGCGGAACACGACGAGCGCGCCCAGCAGGAACAGCAGGCGTTTCTTCAGGTCGCCGTAGCGCGACGCTTTGCCGACGTTGGGTAGTGCAGTCGCCATCAGCTCTTCGCGGCGTCTTTCGGCTCGGCGTGCTCGGCCTGCTCGGATTTCTTCGGCTTCTTCTCTTTCACCTTGCGCTCGACTTTCGGCTTCTCGGTAAGCTGGATCGAGCCGCCCGCGGCTTCGATCATGCTGCGCGCGCCCTTGCTGACCTTGATCTCCTTCAGTGCGACCTTGCGATCGAGCTTGCCGCACAGGATCACTTTCGCTCCCAGCGCCCGGTGCGACACGATGCCCTCGGCCTTGAGCGCGGCGAGGTCGATCTCCGTGGCTTTCATGCGCGCCAGCTCGCTGGTGCGCACTTCAGGGGTGTCCTCGCGCGTGGGGGAGTTGAAGCCGCGCTTGGGCAGGCGGCGATGCAGCGGCATTTGCCCGCCCTCGAAGCCGACCTTGTGGAAGCCGCCCGAGCGCGCCTTCTGGCCCTTGTGGCCGCGGCCGGCGGTCTTGCCCCAGCCCGAGCCCACGCCGCGACCGACGCGGTGCCGATCGCTCTTCGAGCCGGGCGCGGGTTTCAGCGTGTTGAGTTTCATGAATCAATCCGTACCAGGTAGTTGACCTTGTTGATCATGCCGCGCACCGCGGGCGTGTCGATGAGCTCGACCACCTGATCGATGCGCTTCAGGCCCAGCCCGCGCACCGTGTCGCGGTGCGTTTGCTTGCAGCCGGCGAGGCCCTTCAGGAGCCGTACCTTGATCTTCTTCATTGCGTGATTTCTTCGACCGTCTTGCCACGGCGCGCCGCGATCTCGGCGGGCGTGCTCATGGCCTTCAGGCCGTGGAGCGTCGCGCGCACCACGTTATAGGGATTGGTGGAGCCGAAGCACTTGGCGAGCACGTTGGTGATGCCCATCACCTCGAATACCGCGCGCATCGGTCCGCCGGCGATGATGCCGGTGCCCTCGGAGGCGGGCTGCATCAGCACCTTGGCCGCGCCGTGCCGGCCGATCACCGTGTGGTGCAGCGTGCCGTTCTTCAGCTTCACCTTGAAGAGCTTGCGACGCGCCTCTTCCATCGCCTTTTGCACGGCGACCGGCACCTCGCGCGCCTTGCCCTTGCCCATGCCGATGCCGCCATCGCCGTCGCCGACCACGGTGAGCGCGGCGAAGCCGAGCACGCGGCCGCCTTTCACCACCTTGGTGACGCGGTTCACCGCGATCATCTTTTCGCGCAGGCCGTCGCCGCGCTCTTCGTGCTGCATCCTGGGCTGAATCTTCGCCATTGGTTTCCTTTAGAGCTTCAAGCCTGCCTCTTAGAACTTAAGTCCACCAGCGCGCGCCGCCTCGGCGAGTGCCTTGATCCGGCCGTGGTAGCGGTAGCCAGCACGGTCGAACGCCACTTTCTCGATGCCCTTCTCCTTCGCCTTGGCCGCGATGCGGCTGCCGATCAGCTCGGCCGCCTTGAGATTGGCGCCGTGCTTCAGCTGGCCGCGCACTTCCTTCTCCGCGCTCGAAGCGGTGGCGAGCACCTTGTCGCCGGAAGGCGAGGTGATCTGGGCGTAGATGTGCGTGTTGGTGCGATGCACGGTGAGGCGCACGGCGCCGACTTCGCGGATCTTGAGCCGCGTCTGGCGCGCGCGGCGCAGCCTGGCCTGGTTTTTAGCGCTCATGGTGTGGCGTCTCTCGTTATTTCTTCTTCGTCTCTTTCAACACGATGACTTCGCCGGTATAGCGCACGCCCTTGCCCTTGTAGGGCTCGGGGGAGCGCTGCGCCCGCACTTCGGCGGCCACCTGCCCGACCAGCTGCTTGTCGATGCCGGTGATCACGATCTCGGTCTGCGTCGGGGTCGCAACCTTGATGCCCTTGGGCATCTGGTGGACCACCGGGTGCGAGAAGCCGAGCGACAGGTTGAGCTTGTCGCCCTGCGCCTGCGCACGGTAGCCGACGCCGACCAGCGAGAGGCGCTTCTCGAAGCCTTTGGTGACGCCGGCGACCATGTTGGCCACCAGCGCGCGCATGGTGCCGGACATCGCGTTGGCGTGGTTCGAGTTGCCGAGCGCCTTGAACACCACCTGCTCGCCTTCCTGCTTCACTTCCACGTTCGGATCGGTCGGGCGCGCGATGGTACCGAGCGGGCCCTTCACCGAGATGCTGCCGCTGGCGAGGGTCAGGTCGACGCCTTTCGGCAGCGGAATCGGATATTTGGCGATGCGCGACATGGCTTTGTCCTTAAGCGACGATGCAGAGCACTTCGCCGCCGACACCGTCGGCGCGGGCCTTGCGATCGGTCATCACGCCGCGCGAGGTCGAGAGGATCGCCACGCCCAGCCCGTTCATCACGCGCGGGATGTCATCCCTGCCCTTGTAGACGCGCAGCCCCGGTTTCGAGACGCGCTCGATGCGCTCGATCACCGGCCGGCCGGCGTAGTACTTGAGGCCGATGGCGAGCTCCTTCTTGGCGCCGCCGTCTTTACCACCAGCGCCGCCTTTGTCACGGATGGCGAAGTCCTCGATGTAGCCCTCGTCCTTCAGCACCCTGGCGATGGCGCTCTTCAGTCCCGAAGCGGGCATCGTGACCTCCGCGTGGCCGACCAGCTGCGCATTGCGGATGCGGGTCAGCATGTCGGCGATCGGGTCATGCATGCTCATATCGCGTCTCCCTTACCAGCTCGCTTTGATGATGCCGGGCACTTCGCCCTTGAGCGCGAGGTCGCGCAGCTTGTTGCGGCCCAGACCGAACATGCTGTAGACGCCGCGCGGCCGGCCGGTGAGCGCGCAGCGGTTGCGCAAGCGCACCGGCGAAGCGTCGCGCGGCAGCCTCTGCAGCTTGGCGCGCGCCTCGTCGCGCGCCTCGTCGGAGGCGCGCGAGTCGTAGATGATCTCGAGCAGCGCCGCGCGCCGCGCCTTGAACTTCTCGACGGTCTTGCGGCGTTTCTTGTCGCGCAATATCAGTGCGAGCTTGGCCATAGGTCTCTCTTCAGTGCTTGAACGGGAAGCGGAACGCGGCGAGCAGTGCGCGCGCCTCGTCGTCGGTCTTCGCCGTGGTGGTGATGGCGATGTTCATGCCGCGCAGGGCATCGATCTTGTCGTAATCGATCTCGGGGAAGATGATCTGTTCCTTGAAGCCGAGGTTGTAGTTGCCGCGGCCGTCGAACGCGCGGTTCGACATGCCGCGGAAGTCACGGATGCGCGGCATCGCGATGTTCACCAGGCGGTCGAAGAACTCGTACATGCGCGCGCCGCGCAGCGTCACCATGCAGCCCACCGGGAAGTTGGCGCGCACCTTGAAGTTGGCGATCGATTTGCGCGACTTCGTCACCACCGGCTTCTGCCCGGCGATCTTGGTCATGTCGGCCACCGCGTGGTCGAGCACCTTCTTGTCGGTGGTGGTTTCGCCCACCCCCATGTTGACCGTGATCTTCTTGATGCGCGGCACCTGCATGACGCTCTTGTAGCCGAACTTCTGCGTGAGCTCGGGCACCACCTTCTCGCGGTAGAACTGCGCGAGGCGCGGCGGCGGCGCCGGCTCCTCGGGTGCGGCCGGCTTGGCCGGCGCGGCGTCCTTCTTCGGCGCTTCCTTTTTGCCCTGCGGCTTCGCCTGCTGGGCGGGCTTTTGCTCGCGCGGCGGCGCGCCCTTGTCGCCTTGCTTCGCCTTCGCGTCGTGTTTCTGGTCTTTGTCCTTGGCCATGATTACGCTTCCACCTGCTCGCCGTTGCCTTTGAAGACGCGCACCTTGCGACCGTCTGCCAGGCTCTTCACGCCGGCGCGATCGGCCTTCTGCGTGGCCGGGTTGTAAAGCGCGATGTTCGAAACGTGGATCGGCAGATCCTTGTCGATGATGCCGCCGGTCTGCCCCTTCATCGGGTTGGGGCGCTGGTGCTTCTTCACGCGGTTCACGCCTTCGACCACCACGTGCTCGGCGTCGACGCGGCGCAGCACGCTGCCACGCTTGCCCTTGTCGCGCCCGGAGATGACGATGATTTCGTCGCCCTTCTTAATGCGCTGCATCACAGCACCTCGGGTGCGAGCGAGACGATTTTCATGAACTGCTCGGTGCGCAGCTCGCGCGTCACCGGCCCGAAGATGCGCGTGCCGATCGGCTCCATCTTCGGCGTGAGCAGCACCGCGGCGTTGCGGTCGAATTTGATCAGCGAGCCGTCGGCGCGACGCACGCCCTTGCGGGTGCGCACCACCACGGCGTCGTAGATCTCGCCTTTCTTCACGCGGCCACGCGGCGCGGCGTCCTTGACGCTCACCTTGATCACGTCCCCGATCGAGGCGTAGCGGCGCTTCGAGCCGCCGAGCACCTTGATGCAGATTACGGCGCGCGCGCCGGTGTTATCGGCGACATCGAGCATCGACTCCATTTGAATCATTTCATTCTCCAATCCAACTTGCATTGCCGCGCAATGCAGTTTTGGACCCCGTCCGGGGCTAGGAAGGCCGTGATTCTACTCTCAAACGGCCTTCGATTTCTCCACCAGGCGCGTCACGCGCCAGGACTTGGTGCGCGACATCGGCCGGCACTCGGCGATCTCGACCAGGTCGCCCTCGCCGAACTCGCCGCTTTCCACATGCGCGTGGTACTTCTTCGAGCGCGTGATGGTCTTGCCCATCATCGGGTCGCGCACGCGGCGCTCGACGCGCACCACCAGCGTCTTCTGCATCTTGGTGCTGGTCACGCGGCCGAGCAGCTTCCTCTGGTTCTTCTCCGGCGTGGCGGCTGCCGCTGCTTGTTCAGTCATTTGGCGGACTTCTCCTTGATGATGGTGCGCACGCGCGCGATGTCGCGGCGCACCTTCTTCAGCTGGCTCGTGTTGCCGAGCTGCTGGGTGGCGACCTGCATGCGCAGGCCGAATTGCGCCCGCAGCAGCGATTCCAGCTCCTTCTGCAGCTCCTCGGGTTGCTTGCCGCGCAGTTCGCTCGGTTTCATGCTTAGCCTCCCAGCATCCGCTGCACGACGATGGTGCGGAAGGGCAGCTTGGCCGACGCCAGCGCGAACGCTTCTCTGGCGAGCACCTCGGTGACGCCGTCCATCTCGAAAATGACTTTGCCGGGCTGGATTTCGGCGACGAAGTACTCCGGGTTGCCCTTGCCGTTGCCCATGCGCACCTCGGCCGGCTTCTGCGACACCGGCTTGTCGGGGAAGACGCGGATCCAGATGCGGCCGCCGCGCTTGATGTGGCGCGACATGGCACGCCGTCCGGCTTCCAGCTGGCGCGCGGTCAGCCGGCCGCGGGTGGTGGCCTTGAGCCCGTATTCGCCGAAGGACACCTTGGCGCCGCGCGTGGCGACACCCGTGTTGCGGCCCTTCTGCTGCTTGCGGTACTTGGTACGTGCGGGTTGCAGCATGCTCTATTCCTTGGTTTCGCCTTCCGGCTTCGCCGGCTCTTCCTTCACGACCTTCTTCGGCCGCTTGATCGTGGTCTTGGGCGCAGGCGCGGCGTCTTTCTTCACCGGCGGGCGCTTGTCGCCATCCGGACGCGGCCGTGCGGGGCCGCGCCTCGCGCCGGGGCGCGGCGCGGGTTTCTTGGCGCGCTTCGGCTCGCTCGGGGCTTCGGGTTGCGGCAGCGCCGGGGCGGCGCCGGGCAACGCGATTTGCGCCTCGCCCTTGGGCATGACCTCGCCCTTGTAGACCCAAACCTTGATACCGATCACACCGTAGGTGGTCTTCGCTTCGCCCAGGCCGTAATCGATATCGGCGCGCAGCGTATGCAGCGGCACGCGGCCTTCGCGGTACCACTCGGTGCGCGCGATCTCGATGCCGTTCAGGCGCCCGGCGCTCATGATCTTGATGCCCTGCGCGCCCAGGCGCATCGCGTTCTGCATGGCGCGCTTCATCGCGCGGCGGAACATGATGCGCTTCTCGAGCTGCTGCGCGATCGAGTCGGCGATCAGCTGCGCGTCGATCTCGGGCTTCCTGATCTCCTCGATGTTCACGTGCACCTGCTGCACGCCCATGATGCGGCGCAGCTCCGCCTTGAGCGCCTCGATCTCCTCGCCTTTCTTGCCGATCACCACGCCCGGGCGCGCCGAGAAGATGGTGATGCGCGCATCCTTCGCCGGGCGCTCGATCAGCACGCGGCCGACCGAGGCGTGCGCCAGCTTCCTCTTCAGGAAGTCGCGCACCTTGATGTCCTCCGCCAGCATCGGCGCGAAGTTCTTGCTGTTGGCGTACCAGCGCGAGCTCCAGTTCTTGTTCACCGCGAGGCGGAAGCCCACGGGATTGATCTTCTGGCCCATCAGTCACCCACCGTAATGAAAATGTGGCACGTGTGCTTGAGCACGCGGTTGCCGCGCCCTTTGGCACGCGCCTGGAAACGCTTGAGGAACATGCCGCGCTCGACGTAAATCTGCTTCACCTTGAGGACGTCGATGTCGGCGCCGTCGTTGTGCTCGGCATTCGCGATCGCAGACTCGAGCAGCTTGCGCAGGATCGCCGCGCCCTTCTTCGGCGAGAACGACAGGATGTTGATCGCCTGGTCGACGGGCTTGCCGCGGATCAGATCGGCGACCAGACGCCCCTTCTGGGCGGAAAGGCGCGCACCGCGCAGGCTGGCTTTGGTTTGCGTCATTTCTTACCTGCCGGTGCGGGTGCCGCAGCGGCGGCTGCCGGTCCCGCGGCAGCCGGAGCGGCCGCGCCGGGCGCACCCGGAGGCCCGCGACGATCGCCGCCGACCGCGTCCTCGGTGCGCTTGCCGACCGCGGAGTGGCTCTTGAAGATGCGCGTCAGCGCGAATTCACCGAGCTTGTGCCCGACCATGTTCTCGGTGACGTACACCGGCACGTGCTGTCTGCCGTTGTGCACGGCGATCGTCAGGCCGACGAAGTCGGGAACGATGGTCGAGCGGCGCGACCAGGTCTTGATCGGCCGCTTGTCGCTCGCGCCGCGCGCCTTGTCGACCTTCGCCATCAGGTGATGGTCGACGAATGGGCCCTTCTTGATGGAACGTGCCATGACTAATCCTTATTTCACGCGCCGGTCGCGCACGATCATCACCTGGGTGCGCTTGTTGCGTCGGGTCTTGAATCCCTTGGTCTGCACGCCCCACGGCGAGACCGGGGGCTGGGCCGCGGCGGTCCTGCCTTCGCCGCCGCCGTGCGGGTGATCGATCGGGTTCATCGCCACGCCGCGCACGGTCGGACGCACGCCGCGCCAGCGCTTGCGTCCCGCCTTGCCGATGGATTCGAGGTTGTGCTCGGCGTTGCCGACTTCGCCGATGGTGGCGCGGCAGTCGATGTGCACCTTGCGGATCTCGCCCGAGCGCAGGCGCAGCTGCGCGTACGAGCCTTCGCGCGCCAGCACCTGCACGCCGGCGCCTGCCGAGCGCGCGAGCTGCGCGCCCTTGCCCGGCATCATCTCGATGCAGTGCACGATGGTGCCGACCGGGATATTGCGCAGCGGCAGCGCGTTGCCGGTCTTGATCGGCGCTTCGGCGCCCGACATGAGCTGCGTGCCGACCGCGATGCCCTTGGGCGCGATCACGTAGCGGCGCTCGCCATCGGCGTAGAGCAGCAGCGCGACGTGCGCGCTGCGGTTCGGGTCGTACTCCAGCCGCTCGACGAGCGCGTTGATGCCGTCCTTGTTGCGGCGGAAATCCAGGATGCGCAGGTGGTGCTTGTGGCCGCCGCCCTGGTGGCGCATCGTGACGCGGCCATGGTTGTTGCGGCCGCTGCCGCGGATCTGCTGCGCGGTGAGCGGCCAGTACGGCTCGCCCTTGTGCAACTCGGGCGTGACCACCTTGACGAGCGCGCGACGTCCTGGAGAAGTAGGCTTAACTTTGACTAGAGGCATGTTCTATTCCGTCGCCGCGAAGTTGATTTCCTGGCCCTCGGCCAGCCGCACGTAGGCCTTCTTCCAGCTGCGCCGGCGGCCCGACAGCCGGCCGAAGCGCCGTTCCTTGCCTTTCACGTTGAGCACCGTGACGTCGTCGACCTTGATCTTGAACATCAGCTCGACCGCCGCCTTGATCTGCGGCTTGGTGGCATCGTCGGCCACGCGGAACACGTACTGGCGGTTCTTGTCGGCGACGAAGGTGCTCTTCTCCGACACCACCGGCGCGAGCACCACGTTCATCAGCTGCTCGGCGTTGTATTTCTTGACGGCGGTCATGAGAGCCTCATTTCAACATTTGCTCCAGCTTGGCCACCGCCGCCTTGGTGAGCAGCACGTTCTTCGAGCGCACCAGGGCGACCGGATTGGCGTGCCGCGCCGGGATGATTTCGACGTTCGCCAGGTTGCGCGAGGAGAGCACCAGCTTCTCGTCGACCTCGTCGGTGATCACCAGCACCTGGTCGAAGCCCATGTCCTTTACCTTCTTGGCGAGCAGCTTGGTCTTCGGCGCGTCGAGCACGAACTCGTCGACCACGCGCAGGCGGTCTTCGCGCGCCAGCTGCGAAAGGATCGAGCACAGGCCCGCGCGGTACATCTTGCGGTTAACTTTCTGGGAGAAATTCTCGTCGGGCGAATTGGGGAAGATCTTGCCGCCGCCGCGCCACAGCGGGCTTGAAGTCATGCCCGCGCGCGCGCGCCCGGTGCCTTTTTGCCGCCAGGGCTTCTTGGTCGAGTGTCTGACCGCGCCGCGGTCCTTCTGCGCCCGCGTACCCAGCCGCGCGTTCGCCTGATAGGCGATCACCAGCTGGTGAACCAGCGCCTGGTTGAACTCGCGGTCGAAGATGGCGTCGGTCGCATTCAGCGTGCCTGCGCTGCCGATCATTTTCAGTTCCATGGCCGGCCTCAGCTCTTCTTCGGCGCCGGCTGCGCCGTTGCCGGTTTGGCTGCTGGTTTGGCCTCGGGCCTGGCCTCGGCTCTGGCAGCGGGCTTGGCGGCCTGCGGCTTCGCCTGCTGCACCACCGGTTTGGCGATCTTCACGGCCGGGCGCACGACCACGTCGCGCCCCTTCGAGCCGGGCACCGAGCCTTTAACCAGCAGCAGCTGGCGCTCGGTGTCGACGCGCACCACGGTCAGGCCGGAGATCGTGCGGCGCTTGTCGCCGAGATGCCCCGGCATGCGCTTGCCGGGGAAAACGTGCGCCGGGCTCTGGTTCTGGCCAGTCGAGCCGGGCACCCGGTGCGAGATCGAGTTGCCGTGCGAAGCGTTCTGTCCGCCGAAATGGTGGCGCTTGATGACGCCCGCAAATCCCTTGCCGATGGTGACGCCCTGCACGTCGACCTTCTGGCCGACCTTGAAGATCTCGACGCCGATCTTGGCGCCGACCTTGAGCTCGCCGAGCTCTTCGGGCTTGGCAAGGCGGAATTCCTTGAGCAGGTGGCCGGCTTCCACCGCCGCCTTGGCGAGATGCCCGGCGATCGGCTTGGCGATGCGCGTCGCACGGCGCTTGCCGAACGCGACCTGCACCGCGGCATAGCCGTCCTTCTCCGCGGTCTTGATCTGCGTCACCCGGTTGTCGGACACGTCGAGCACCGTGACCGGCAGCGTGGTGCCGTCGTCGGTGAAGATGCGCGTCATGCCGACCTTGCGGCCGACCAATCCTATCGTCATACCTTCCTCTTCTGTTGATCCCCGCCTGGGCGGGGACGCCGGCTTCAATTGGCCGGCACTGCTCTATTACTACAGCCCTACTGGACCTTGATCTCCACGTCGACACCGGCGGGAAGATCGAGCTTCATGAGCGCGTCCACCGTCTTGTCGGTCGGATCGATGATATCCATCAACCTCAGATGCGTGCGGATCTCGAGCTGGTCGCGCGACGCCTTGTCGATATGCGGCGAGCGCAACAGGTCGAAGCGCTGCTTGCGCGTCGGCAGCGGCACCGGGCCGCGCACCACAGCACCGGTGCGCTTCGCGGTGTCGACGATCTCGAGCGCCGACTGATCGATCAGGCGGTAGTCGAACGCTTTGAGACGAATTCTGATGCGCTGGCTTTGCATTGCTTTCTCGTTGTTACTCGATGATCTTCGCGACGACGCCGGCGCCGACCGTCTTGCCGCCCTCGCGGATGGCAAAGCGCAAGCCCTGCTCCATCGCGATCGGCGTGATCAGCGTCACCACCATCTTCACGTTGTCCCCCGGCATCACCATCTCGGTGCCCTTGGGTAGCTCCACACTGCCCGTCACATCGGTCGTGCGGAAGTAAAACTGCGGCCGGTAATTGTTGAAGAACGGCGTGTGCCGCCCGCCCTCTTCCTTGGAGAGCACGTACACCTCGCAC
>DASWER010000519.1:0-1817 GCA_036394655.1 Burkholderiales bacterium | reverse complement strand
ACGCCTGCACGTCGGCGTGCAGGATGCGTCCCTTGGGGCCGCTGCCTTGCACGCGCGTGAGATCGACGCCCAGCTCGCGCGCGAACTTGCGCACCGAGGGGCTGGCGTGCGGCTTTGCCGCCGTCTCGTCGCGCGGCTCGGGAGGCACCGGTGCCGGCGACGCGGCCGCAGCTTTAGCCACAGGCGCCCTGGTTTCGGTTCTCGGCTCCGCGCGCTGCTCGGCGGTCTCGAGCACCAGGATCGCCGTGCCTTGCGATACCTTGTCGCCGGTCTTGACGCGGATCTCCTTCACCAGGCCGGCGGCGGGCGACGGGATTTCCATCGTCGCCTTGTCCGACTCGAGCGTGACCAGCGACTGCTCTTTCTCCACCTTGTCGCCGGGCTTCACCAGCACCTCGATCACTTCGACTTCCTTGAAGTCGCCGATGTCGGGCACCGCGACCGTCTGTGGGCCCGCGCCGGAACGCGCTGGCGCAGCCGATGGCGCTGGCGTCGCCTGGGGCGCAGGCTCCTGTTTCTTGGACTCGGCCTTCTTCGGCTCATCCTTGGCATCGAGCTCAAGGATCAGCGTGCCCTGCGAGACCTTGTCACCGACCTTGATGCGAACCTCCTTCACCACGCCGGCGCCCGGCGACGGGATTTCCATCGTCGCCTTGTCGGATTCCAGCGTGACGAGCGATTGCTCCTTCGCGACCGCGTCGCCCGGCTTGACCAGCACCTCGATGACTTCGACTTCCTTGAAGTCGCCGATGTCGGGCACGACGACCTGGCTCATTGGCGACCTCTGCTGACCCCCTGATAAGGGGGTCGTGAGCCGCAGGCGAGCGGGGGGTTCGGCTTTAAAAACGAAAACCCCCCGCTCACTTCATTCGCTTCCCCCCTTGTCAGGGGGGCGGAAAGAACAGCGCTCATACGGTTGTCGGATCCGCCTTCTCGGAATCGATACCGTATTTCTTGATCGCGTCGGCAACCACCTTCGGCTTTACTTCGCCCTGATCGGCCAGCGCCTTCAGCGCCGCGATGGTGACGAAGTAGCGGTTGACCTCGAAGAAATGGCGCAGCTTGGCGCGCGAGTCGGAGCGGCCGAAGCCATCGGTGCCGAGCACGCGGTAGGCTCGATCTTTCGGGATGAAGGGCCGGATCTGGTCGGCGAAGGTCTTGACGTAATCGGATGCGGAGACCACGGGTCCCGCCGCGCGCTTGTCCAGGCATTCGGTGACATAGGCAACGCGCGGCTTGGATTCCGGATGCAGCATGTTCCAGCGCTCGGCCGCGAGGCCGTTGCGGCGCAGCTCGGTGAAGCTGGTCGCGCTCCACACGTCCGCGGCCACGCCCCAGTCCTTCTCGAGGAGCTCGGCGGCAGCTTCGACTTCGCGCAGGATCGTGCCGGAGCCCATCAGCTGGACGCGGCTCTTGGCTTTCGATTTGGCGTCGCGCAAGAGGTACATGCCCTTCAAGATGCCGGCCTCGACACCCTGCGGCATCGCCGGGTGCTCGTAGTTCTCGTTCATCAGGGTGATGTAGTAGTAGACATCCTCCTGGTTCGTGACCATGCGGCGCAGCCCGTCCTGGATGATGACGGCGAGCTCATAGCCGTAGGTCGGGTCGTACGAGACGCAGTTCGGGATGGCCGAGGAGAAGACGTGCGAGTGTCCATCCTCGTGCTGCAGGCCCTCGCCGTTCAGCGTGGTGCGTCCGGCGGTGGCGCCGAGCAGGAAGCCGCGCGCGCGCTGGTCGGCCGCCGCCCAGGCGAGATCGCCGATGCGCTGCATGCCGAACATCGAGTAGAAGATGTAGAACGGCACCGTCACTTCGTT
>DASWER010000518.1:0-1726 GCA_036394655.1 Burkholderiales bacterium | reverse complement strand
CGCGGGCCTCGGCCTTGCCGGTCGGGATCTCGAGCGCGCGCTGCTGCCGCTGCAGGTACTCCACGCGCAGCTTGGCCACGTCGCCCGGGCGCATGGGAAGCATATTGAGCGTCCTGAAAAGCGGGCGCGCCTCATCGGTCGAGACGTCGACCAACCGACGCCGCTTCGCGCCGTCGAGGTACAGCGTGCGCCGGCGCGCCGCATTGTCGAGCGGCTTCAGCTCTTCACGCCAAGCGTGATCGCTCGCGACGTCGCGGCGCCGGTAGGAGAGGTTCAGCGCGGCGCGCAGCGCCGTGGCATTGCGGTTGTAGCTGCCGCGAGTGCCGCCCTTCGCGATCACCCGGCCCTTCCAGTCGGCGAGATGCCGCGGCGCCAGCTTCGTGAGCTCGACGCGTGCGATCGGATCATCGTAGACGAGGCGCTCATAGCGGCCGCGCACGTCGGCGGCCGCGGCGTCGGACTTCTCGATGCGGCGATTCTCGACGTAGGCCTCGCACGCAACCTTGACCGTCGCGCGTGCCGTCGAGCCGCCGTGGTCCAGATGACGGAACCATTCCTCGGCCGCCACCTTTGCCGCGTCGAAGCGCTCGCCGGGCTCGAGCTGCGCGAAGTCGCCCAGCGGCTTGTATTCGTACCCCTCGTCACGGTAGATGCGCGCGAGCCAGGTGCCAGGGGTCGAGGCAGCCAGGCGCCGGAAACCAACGTAGCGACCCTGGGCGAGGCGCTGCCAGTACGCATCACGGCGCACCTTCAGCCGGCTGCGCGCGTCCACTCGATCGAGCTGCATATCCTCGTTTCCCCCCTTGCTGGCGACGGCAGGGCCTGCCGGTATGAAACGAGTATGAAACCACGTGGACAAAAGCACAAGCGAGCGCTAGCGCGACGTTTTCGGCCTTCCCCTATGAAGTGGTTGCGTTGAGGCGAGGACTAGCGAACCTCGAAACCGCCGTTTTCTTCCCTCACACAGCAGGGGCCACTGGTTCGATCCCAGTACGACCCACCACATGCGAGCTTCAGTCGGTCGGCAGCCGCTGCGGATCGTTCCACAGCGGCAGCGAATGGTGCGCGCTGCGGTATTCGCGCAGCAGCTCGCCTTGCCGCCGCTCAGGATCCGCCGCGATTTCCCAGCTGCATCCCGAAACGCGCTGCGCGCTAAGCGCGCGCGCACGCAGCTGCTCGTCTAGCGCGATGCGAATGGTGACGGCGCGGCCGTAATAGATGATGCCGCCGCCCTGCCATAAGGCGAACACGCCCGCGGCTTCAGGCGCGGCGGCGACCAGAGTTTCCGTGAACGGGAGACTGGTGCTGGTGATCGACATGGTTTCCTCCCCCGAGGTGTGACGTGAAGCATTTTACGCCTGCAGTTACGGCGTCGACGACGATGGCGGCTACATGTCGAATGCCAGCCACAAGCGCGAAACGCGGCATGATTTCATGCGCTTAGGAGCGCGCGCGTCACCGGCATAGCGGTTGCAGACGATTCGGTATCTGAAATATCCAGGAAAGGCGGCGAACCATGCCGTTAAAACCGAATGGCGCGTTATGCCGCGTGCGAGAGCAGATCATCGAGGATCCGGCGAGCGGGCTGATCCTGCAGTTCGAATGCGACGATGGGCGGCTGCGCCTGGTGCTCGCCGGCAGGTCGATGAGTGTCGGCAACCGCGAGATCCTGTTCGACGAGCAGGGCCGCGAAGCCGGCGCCGGCACGCTGGTCGGCGAATTTCGC
>DASWER010000517.1:0-8253 GCA_036394655.1 Burkholderiales bacterium | reverse complement strand
CAAGAGCCTCACGCCGCCCGAGGCGATCCTGCGCTCGATGCAGCAGCAGATCACCGCGGAGCGCGAGAAGCGTGCCCTGATCGCGAAATCGGAGGGCGAGCGCCAGCAGGAGATCAACGTCGCCGACGGCGCCAAGCAGGCCTCGGTGCTCAGGTCCGAGGGCGAGAAGCAGGCGGCGATCAACCGTGCCCAGGGCGAAGCCACCGCCATCCGCGTCATCGCCGAAGCGACCGCCGCCGGCGTGCGCGCGGTGGCCGAGGCGATCGCCGACAAGGGCGGGCTCGACGCGGCCAATCTGAAGGTGGCGCAGCAGTACATCGACGCGTTCGGCCTGCTCGCCAGCAAATCCAACACCATGATCATCCCGACAAACGCGGGCGACGTCGCCGGGTTTGTCGCGACGGCGATGAGCGTGCTCGACCGCACCCGCGCCGCCAAAGCCTAGGCGGGCACCGATCGCCCGAGGTGCAGGCAGAGGACCGCGGCAACGCCTACGCCGATCCAGAAATGCGTCTCGCCGGCCCAGTAGCGAAGCAAGTCGCTACCCGAGTAGTACAGCGCGTAACCGGTGATGGACAGCCAGGCCGAGGTCGCGAGCACCGCGACGCCGGAGACGCGATTGGTCCCGGCGCTCCAGCCGGCCGGCACATGGCGCGCCAGTAGCGTACCCAGCAGGACGAGCGTCGCCATCGCTGCCGCACCATGGATCTTCATCAGGAGACTGCGCTCCCAGCCGGTCTTCCACAGTAACCCGCTAAGGAAGAGCAGGCCGAGCGCCGCATAGATGAGCGCGCGATAGCGGGGGTGCAGCCGGTTCAGCGACATGCCAACCCACCAGGGAAGATGGCGCGGGCGCCGAATCGCGCGGCCAGTTCCTGCGCACACGAAGGCTCGAGCAGGCAGGGCTTGGTGAGCGCATCAGCCGTCATGCAGTCCGGTGCGATCACGCTCGCCACTGGCGGCGCCGTGCGGGCATCGACGCGCCGGGGATCGATGAGCAGCGTGCTCGCCGAGGTCGCCACCGCGCAGTCGCGGATGCGCCCGAGGTAGAGCAATGTGTGCGGTCTATCGGGCGGACGAACGTAGAGGTCCTCGTAAGCCTCGCCGAACACCCGCAGGTCACCGCCGGCGTTGACCACGCCGGCACCGATGCCGGCAAGCTGCAGCGTCTCGACCGCGCGGTCGACCGCGAAGCCCTTGGCGATGCCATCCAGCGCGTGGTCGCAGGCGGCGCAATCGAATAGTCCCTCGGTACCCACACGAATCTCATCGGCCCGCTCCAGCACGCGGCGCGTCCAGGGATCGAGCGCAGCGTGCCTGCCAGCGCGCAGCCGCGCGATATCGCTCGAGCTTTCCTGGGCGCTCATCGCACGGTGCACGCGCTCGATAGCGGCGAAGGCGCGCTCGACGGCACGGACTGCATTCGCGCCCGTACCGCGAATCTCGACCAGCGTGCCGAGCAGCGGTCGAGCGCGCCTAACGCTGCTTGAGGTGGCTCTCATACATCGCTAGCACGCGCTTGACGCCGTCGGTCACGTGGCGGCACGAGAGCGTCGCACCGCTGATATTGCGGATATCGCGGTCGAGCTGCAGCGGATCGGCGATGCTCTTGCCGGCGAACTGCGCGCGCCATTTGGCGTCGCGCACCTGGCCGCCGTGCGATTCGCGGTACTCGAGCACCTCGATGCCGCGCACTCGTCCTTGGGCATCGAGCGCCACGGCATAGGTGATGAGCTCGTGCTTGCCGAGCACCTCGTCGAGGATGAACCAGCCGCCCTGCGAGGCGCGCCATACGCGCTCGCGGCGCTCGAGCGCGAGCGGCGTGAAGCTACCGCCGGGGAACAATGCCTGCTGCGCCTGTTCGATCGACAGATATACCGTGGCGTGGGCCGCGGGCACCGACAGGACCACCGGTGCGGCGAGAAAAGCAGGCCAGCGCGGCGTCATCAGAAGCTCAGGCCGAACCTCACGCGCAACTCGTTGCGCTCGTGGTGCTCGCCGTAGAACCGGCCGCCGATGACGTCTTCGCCGGCGGCATCGGTATAGGCCTTAGCGTTCGCGAGCTGCTTGAGGAAAGTGGCGGTCACCCACCAGTCCCGGCTGGCATAGTGGACCGTAGGTCCGAGAAACTTGGCCGCATAAACCCGCTTTTCAGCCGAGAAGCCGCGCCCTGCATAGCCGCGGTGGTGGCGGTATTCGAGGCCGGCATGCCAACGCGGCAGGAACTGGTAGGCAACGCCGCTCGTCAGTTCCAGCTCGCCTTCATGCTCCCATTCGCCGTGGAAGCGCTCCTTTTCCGCGGCTGCGGTCAGGTTCGCCGCCCAGACCAGGCGATCGTCGAGAAAGTTCTTCTGCAGGATCAGCTTGCCTTCGAGTTCGCGCTTATCCGGTCCCCAGCTGGGCTCGACGTACAGCGCGAGCCCGATCGGATCCTTGTACGGGCTAAGCAGCCGGTAGATCCACTCGCTCGAGACGGACTCGGCGAAGCTGCGGCGATAGCGCGCATCGGGATCGACGCCGTCGGGCACGAATGCACCCGGCCCCGTGGTGTCGTCCGGTCGATTGCGGAATGCATTGACCCGGTCGTAGTTGAGGTACAGCGCGGTCTGCAGCCGATCGGTGAGGCCGTACTCGATCTCGGTGCGTGCCTGCCAAAGGTCGTAATCTCCCTTGGCCTGTCCGTGGCGCCGCGTGATCCACTGCTCGACCTCACGCTTGCCCTTGGGATGTGTATCGGTGGTGTAGACGTAGCCGAACGGCGATTCACCCGCGGCCGCGGGCGCCGCCAGGCAAACGCCGGCGATGACGAGTAGGCACTTGGAAAAGCGCATGGCCAGCCTCCACTAGGGTGAAGAACAAGCTGGCTTGCGGCGCAGCGGCACCGCTGGCTGGCGACGAAAGCGTTACTTCAGGCGCGCGCGACGCGCGTCTTGAATGCTGAAAGCGCGAGCCACCCGGCCGGGACGAGGACTAGGGCGTAAGTCAGGAGCGCGCCGTACTCGCCTTCAGGTCCGTAAGGCTCCGTGGCGATATGCCAGTAGGCGTTATCGATCGGCAGCAGGTTGGCCTCGGTCGCCTCGTGGAATGAATAGACCAGGAGCTGCACGGCGAAAAGCAGCAGGAATACCGAGGTGACGCGAAAGAACAGCCCGAGGTCGACGCGATGGCCGTACTCGGACCATGCCCAGGCCAGCGCTCCGGCCAAGGCGAGCCCGGCAACGGCGCCCCAGACAAAGTGCGCGGTATCGGTTTGCCTGAAGAGCGATGCGGTGATGAATGCCGTCTCCATGCCCTCGCGGGTGATCATGAAGACTACGAAGAGGAACACGCCGAGCCATGCGGTGCCATCGGGGCGGCCGACGGCCGCTTCGAGGCGCGCGCCGATCTGCTGTCGCATCTGCTTTGCCGCGCGCAGCATGTAGATCACCATGGACACGACCAGCACTGCTGCGACCAGCGCGAGCAGTGCCTCCCACTTCGGCACGACCGCCACCTCGGCGAGCCACACGCCGAGAATCACCGATGCCAGTACCGCGACGCCGGTTCCCCAGGTCACTGCAGGCAGCAGCGCGGCGCGTCCGGTCTTGCGCAGGTAGGCCACGGCGATAGCCACGATCAGGAACATCTCGATCCCTTCGCGCAGCGTGACGAGAAGAACCTGGCCCATGCGCTATGCCGTAAGGATGAGCTTGCCGTTTTGGGTCACGCGCAGGCGATATTCGCGGCCGTTGTGCGTGATGACCAATTCCTTGCGCGCGCCCAGCAGCACCTCGCTTGGCACCTTGGGGAGGGTCGCCGCGGGCGGAACGGTCGCGCTGGCCTTGATCATGTTCAAACGATAATAGTTATCACTGTACTCGTCAATCTTTCTCAAGAAGGATTTCACTAGTTCCTACATAACCTTATATGTTAGTGAACACTTGCATCTTGCGAAGGAGTCTGATTTTAAGTGATAATGGTTCTCATTGGAGGCCTAAAGCTTGTACATCTGCATCTGCAACGCCGTCACTGAAAAAGCCGTCCGCGACTGTGTGAGCGGCGGTGCCTGTTCGCTCGACCAGCTCGCTTTCGAGCTCGGCGTGGGCTCGGGTTGTGGCCGCTGCCGCGACTGCGCCGCCGAGCTGCTGCGCGACGCGCCGGCGCCCGAGCCGCTGCTCGAAGCAGCCTGATTGACGCGCCGGCGCAGCCGGCGTCGAATCGGACTTCCCCTCGGAGGCTGCGAATGAAAGGCGACGCCAAGGTCGTGCAACACCTGAACAAGGTGCTGTTCAACGAGCTCACCGCGATCAACCAGTATTTCCTGCACGCCCGCATGCTCGGCAACTGGGGGCTGAAGAAGCTCGAGGAGTACGAGAAGAAAGAATCGATCGACGAGATGAAGCACGCCGATCGCCTGATCGAGCGGATCCTTTTCCTCGAAGGACTGCCGAACCTCCAGGACCTCGGCAAGCTCCTGATCGGCGAGAACGCCCTCGAAGCACTGAAGTGCGATCTCAAGCAGGAGCGTCTCGCGCACCCGGTGCTGCAGGAGGCGATCGCGCACTGCGAGAGCGTCAAGGATTACATTTCGCGCGAAATGCTCGAAGACATTCTGCAAGGCGAGGAGCAGCACATCGACTGGCTCGAGACCCAGATCGATCTCGCGGACACGCTCGGACTGCAGAACTGGCTGCAGTCGGCCGCCGGCAGCCCGGCTTAGGCGACCCTCGTCCGGACAGGCTTGCCGGCGAAGTGCAGCCGCAGGTTCTCGATCTGCAGGTCACCCATCGCCTTGCGCGTTTCGACGGTAGCGCTGCCGACGTGCGGGAACAGCACCGCGTTATCCAGGGTGAAGAACTCCGGCGGCACGCGCGGCTCGTCGGCGAAAACATCCAGCCCGGCTCCGGCAATGCGCTTTTCCTGCAGGTAGCGCAATAGCACCGGCTCGTCGATCACCGAGCCGCGCGCGATGTTGACGACGTAGCCCTGCGGCCCGACCGCATCGAGCACCTTGGCATTCACCAGCCTGCTGGTCTCGGGACCGCCCGGCGTCACGACCAGCAGCACATCGCTATTTTTCGCGAGCGTGACCGGATCCGGGTCGTAAGGGAAGGGCACATCCTTGCGATTGCGGTTGTGGTAGCGGATCTTCATGCCGCACGCCATGGCACGCTTGGCGATCGCCTCGCCGATGCGACCCAGACCCAGGATGCCGAGGGTCTTGCCGCCGGCGTCGGTGGTCAGGGGATAGGGCCCGCGCGAGGCCCAGTGCCCGGCACGCAGGTATTGCTCGGCCTGCGGGAACTTGCGCACCGTGGTGAGGATCAGCGCGAGCGCGGTGTCGGCCACCGCTTCGTTCAGCACGTCCGGCGTGT
This sequence comes from Burkholderiales bacterium, assembly GCA_036394655.1. Taxonomy (GTDB): domain Bacteria; phylum Pseudomonadota; class Gammaproteobacteria; order Burkholderiales; family SG8-39; genus SCGC-AG-212-J23. The sequence goes on along the minus strand of DASWER010000517.1, from coordinate 2,899 downwards.
TGGTGACGATGATGCCGCGTTTCTTGGCGTCCTCCAGGTTGATGGCATCAACGCCGACACCGAAATTGGAGATGATCTCGAGCTTCGGCAGCGCGTCCATGAACTTGCCATCGACCGGCATCGGGCCGAAGGTCGCTACCGCGCGCAATGTGGGCGCATGCTGCTTCAGGAACGCCGCGCGGTCGGGCGCGTCGGCGAGAAGGTGCGCAGTGAATTCCGACTGCAGTGTGGCCATCGTGCCGGCATGGCCGCGAGCGGTGATGATGATTTCGGGTTTCATGAGCCTTTGAATTTTGCTGCGAGCGCTTCCGCGCCGCGCGCGAGGATGCCGACGTCGGCGCCCACCGCGACGAACAGCGCGCCGCAATCGAGCCAGCGGCGCGCATCCTCCACGCTCGGCGTCAGGATGCCGGGCGCCTTGCCGGCCTTACGGATGCGGCGGATGGCGTCGTCGATGAGCGGTTTCACCCGGGGGTTGGCGATCTCGCCGGTATGGCCGAGCGAGGCGTGCAGGTCTGCCGGTCCGACGAACACGCCGTCGATGCCGTCTATTCCGCAGATCGCCTCGATCGCTTCGAGCCCGGCCTGGTTCTCGACCTGCACCAGCAGGCAGATTTCCTCGTGGGCACGCTGCGCGTAGTCCTTGATGCGGCCAAAGCGCGTCGCGCGCGTGGTGCCGGCGACGCCGCGCGCGCCCTTGGGCGGGTAGCGCGTATAGGACACCGCGGCACCTGCTTCTTCTGCGCTCGAGACATACGGCACGAGCAGCGATTGCGCGCCGACATCGAGCACGCGCTTGATCGTCACCATGTCGTTCCAGGGCACGCGCACTACGGGGTGCGTGCCGTAAGGCGCTGCGGCTTGCAGCTGGCCGAGCAGGCTTTCCAGGTCATTCGGCGAGTGCTCGAGGTCGATCAGGATCCAGTCGAAGCCAGCGCCCGCGATCACCTCGACCGTATAGTTCGACGACAGGCTGGACCATAGCCCGATCTGCGCCTTGCCCGCCTTCAGCGCCTGCTTGAATGCGTTGCGCGGCAGTTCCATCAGTGAATTTCCGGCTCGGCGATCGGCGCCGTACCCTCGAGGAAATCGAAGTCGCAGCCCTCGTCGGCCTGGCGGATATGGCGCGAGAAGATTGCGCCGTAGCCGCGCGCGAACTTCGCCTCGGGCTGGCGCCACGCGCTCTTGCGCCGGGCGAGCTCCGCGGCCTCGACCTTGAGATTGAGCTCGCGTTTTTCGACATCGAGCTGGATCAGGTCGCCGTTCTTCACCAGGGCAAGCGGGCCGCCGACGAACGATTCCGGCGCGACGTGCAGCACGCAGGTACCGTAGCTCGTGCCGCTCATGCGCGCATCGGAAATGCGCACCATGTCGCGTACGCCCTGCTTCAAGAGCTTCTTCGGCACGGGCAGCATGCCCCATTCCGGCATGCCAGGACCGCCGAGCGGCCCGGCGTTGCGCAGCACCAGCACTGAATCGGCGTCCACCTCGAGGTCATCGCGATCGATGCGTGCCGCCATGTCGTTGTAGTCCTCGAATACTACCGCCTTGCCCGAGTGCTTCAGCAGGCGCGGCGTGGCCGCCGCGGCCTTGATCACCGCGCCGTTCGGCGCGAGGCTGCCGCGCACTACGACGAGACCGCCTGACGCTTTGAGCGGATTGCTGCGTTTGCGGATCACATCCTCGTTGAAGATGCGCGCGCCGGCGAGATTTTCGCCCAGCGTGCTGCCGTTGACCGTTCGGCTTTCGAGATGCAGCAGGTCCTTCAGCTCCGCCAGAAGCGCGCGCAGTCCACCGGCGTAGTAGAAATCCTCCATCAGGTACTTGTCGCCCGACGGGCGCACATTGGCGAGCAGCGGGGTCTTCGCCGAATACTCGTTGTACCGTTCGAGCGGCAGCTTGATCCCCGCCCGGCCCGCCATGGCGACGAGATGGATCAGTGCATTGGTCGAGCCGCCCATGGCCATCAACGTCACGATGGCGTTGTCGAAGGATTCCTTGGTGAGGAGATCGCGCGGCTTGAGATCCTCCCACACCATTTCCACCGCGCGCTTGCCGCAGAGCGTGGCCATCTTCGCGTGGTTGGAATCCGGCGCCGGGATCGACGATGCGCCCGGCAGCGCGAGCCCGAGCGCTTCGGTGACCGACATCATGGTCGCCGCGGTTCCCATCGTCATGCAGGTACCCGGGGAGCGCGCGATGCCGTCCTCGATCTCGTTCCAGTCGCGTTCGGTGATGTTGCCGGCTCGCAGCTCCGCCCAGTATTTCCAGGTGTCGGAGCCCGAGCCGAGCGTGTTCTCGCGCCAGTGCCCCGAGAGCATCGGCCCGGCGGGCAGGTAGATCGCCGGCAGGTTCATGCTGATCGCGCCCATCACCAGCGCGGGCGTGGTCTTGTCGCAGCCGCCCATCAGCACCGCGCCGTCCGCCGGATACGAGCGCAGCAGCTCCTCGGTTTCCATGGCGAGGAAGTTGCGGTACATCATGGTGGTCGGCTTCTGCATTACCTCAGCGAGCGACATCGCCGGCATCTCGACCGGGAAGCCGCCCGCCTGCCACACCCCGCGCTTCACTTCCTCGACGCGCTGCTTGAAGTGCGTATGGCAGGAATTGATGTCCGACCAGGTGTTGATGATCGCGATCACCGGCTTGCCGGCGTAGTCGGTCCGGTCGTAGCCCATCTGCGCAGTGCGCGAGCGATGCCCGAAGGCGCGCAGGTCTTGCGCGCCGTACCAGCGATGGCTGCGCAGCTCTTCCGGCTTTTTCCGCATCAGTCGAACTTCGCGCCCGATTCCTTCACCACCCGCGCGAAGCGTGACTGCTCGGTGCGCAACCACTCACCGAGCGATTCGGGCGTGCCGGTGCGCACCTCGGTGCCCTGCTTGGCGAAGCGCTCCTTCAT
>DASWER010000516.1:0-8066 GCA_036394655.1 Burkholderiales bacterium | reverse complement strand
TGGGCGTTGCTTCTCCGGGCTGAGGGCGAACGAGTTGTCCACCACGTCGTCGCGGTTGGAGAACTGCAGCAGCACGAGATCGGGCTGGTAGCGCATCGCGGTCGACTGCAGCAGCACGTACTCCTGCGCGGTGCCGTATCCCGCGACGCCGAAGTTCATCACCTCGACCAGATTGTCGGGCCGGAAGCCGCAGCGCCCGAGCTCGGCCGGCAGCTGCCACCACCAGGTCTCGGTGAGCGGCACCGCCATCGCCTCGGAGTATTCGTCACCGAGCACCGCGATGCGGTAGATGCCCTCGGCCTTGTCGAGCGGATGCTCGCGGTCGCGAAATCCCATCGGCGTGGTGTGCACCGGCGAGTGCACGCCATCGGCGACGAACCAGCCGTGGCGATGCGGCCGCAGCGTCCAGCCGAGCTGCGGATCGAGCTGGTGCCACTGCGGCGCGCTATAGCCCACCGTGCGCAGTGCCGCTTCTACGACCAATAAGAAAACAACCGCGGCCAGCGCCGCGAGTCTCATGGCTTGCGGCAGAGCTCGCTGGCGATCAGTTCCGCGGCGAGCGCGTGCCCGGCTTCGTTCCAGTGGCCGAACCCTTGCTTGGTGTTCGGGAACCCGTGGAGGAACAGATGCTGCGCGTCGGCCTGGCGCTGCATCTGCGGCGCGAGCGCCAGCACTTCGAAGCCGGCCTGCGCGCCCAGGCGCCGCAAGCGCTCTTCCGGATAGAACAGGGATTTGACGCCCAGGCTTTCCGCATACCGCGCGCGCATCTGTGCATCCGGGTAGACCGATCCCGGCGTCGACAGCACCGCGAGCACGAAGCGCGCGCCATGCTGCCTGGTGTCTTCGCCCGCTGCCACGACCAGGCGGTCGGTGATGTCCCAGGCCTCCTGCCACTTCGGCTCGCGCGGCTCGTGGAACACCTGCTCGTCCAGCCCGGGTTCAGTCAATTTGGCACCTGAGGCCAGCGCAGCGGCCACGGGAGCATTGTGGAAGTGCTGCGCGATGTTGCCGGCGCGCACGCGGCGCAGGATCTGGTAGAGGCGCAGGTCCTGCAGTGCCGCCCGGTGGGCCGCAATGTGCTGCTTCGCAACGAACTCCGGGTCGTCGCGGAACGCGGTGTCGAGGAACAGCTTGCCATCCTTCAGCGAGAAATAGGCGCGCCCCTTCTCCCCTTCGAGCGCCCTGGAGTTGTTGCGCACGTCGTTGCCGGGAAAGAAGGCGAGCAGCACCATGTCGGGCGAATACGGCCACACGCGCTCGCGCAGCGTGAGCAGCTCGTGCCCGGTGCCGTAGCCCGAGACGCCGAAGTTGACCGTCTCGACACGCTTGCCCCCGGCAAAGCCGCAGCTTTGCAGTTTTTCCGGTAGCAAGGACCAGAACGTGCGCTCGAGATCCACCTGCATCGCCTCGGCGTAGGAGTCGCCGAGCACCGCGATGCGGTACGTACCGGCGGGCTTCGCCACCGCGTGCTCGCGGTCGCGCAATCCCTGCGTGTTGATCTTGACGAAGGCGCGGCCCTCGTCGCGCTGCCAGCCTTCCATCCCGGGCCGCAGGCGCGACCCGGTGAGCGGGTCGGGCTGCCAGAAGTTCGGGTAGGAAAAGCCGGCGACGCGCAGCGCGCCTTCCGCCAGCAGCAGCGTGGCGACGATGCTCGCGCCGGCGAGCGCGAGATTCTTAATCCAGCTCGAATTTGTGCTCATAGTTCTGCTTGAGTGCCGGGTTCTGCGCTTCCTTGCGCAGAAAACAGTTGCCCACAGCGAGCGTCTCGATCTCCGTGCCCATGAAGCAGCGGAACGCATCCTCGGGGCTGCCGACGATCGGCTCGCCGCGCACGTTGAAGCTGGTGTTGACGATCACCGGGCAGCCGGTCTTGCCCTTGAACTGGGCGATCAGGTCATGGAAGCGCGGGTTGGTCTCCTTGTGCACCGTCTGCACGCGCGCCGAGTAGTCGACGTGCGTCACCGCCGGGATCGACGAGCGCGGCACGTTCAGCTTCTCGATGCCGAAGAGCTGCTGCTCCTCCTCGGTCATCGCGATGCGGTGCTCCTCGCCGACGTCGGCGACCAGCAGCATGTACGGGCTTTCGCTGTCGATCTGGAAATACTTCGGCGCATCCTCGGCGAGCACCGCCGGGGCGAATGGGCGGAAGGATTCCCGATACTTGACCTTGAGGTTGAGCTGCTTCTGCATGCTCGGCGAGCGTGCATCGCCGAGGATCGAGCGCGCCCCGAGCGCGCGCGGGCCGAACTCCATGCGGCCCTGGAACCAGCCCAGCGCCTTGCCATCGGCGAGCGCTTTGGCCGCTTCTTCGACTATCTGCGTATCGTCGAGGACTTCAAAGACCGCGCCCGCCGCGTTCAGCCGGCGCTGGATCTCGTGGTTCGCGAACTGCGGCCCGAGATAGCCGCCGCGCATGCCGTCCATGGCGCCATTGACCTGGCGCCCTTTTTTGTTAAAGAGGTGATAACCGACCAGCGCGGCGCCCAGCGCGCCGCCGGCATCGCCCGCGGCGGGCTGCAGCCAGATGCGCTCGAAGCAGCCGTCGCGCAGCAGCTTGCCGTTGGCCACGCAGTTCAGCGCCACGCCGCCGGCGAGGCACAGGTTTTTCTCACCGGTCTCCCTGGCGACGCCGCGGGCCAGCTTCAGCACCACTTCTTCGGTGACCGCCTGGATCGAGGCGGCGAGATCCATCTCGCGCTGCGTCAGGCGATCCTCGGGCTTGCGCGCCGGGCCACCGAACACGGCGTCAAACTTAGCGTTCGTCATGCGCAAACCAGTGCAGTAGTCGAAGTACTCCAGGTTGAGACGGAAGCTGCCGTCTTCCTTGATGTCGATCACGTGCTCTTTGATCAGATTGGCGAACCGCGGCTCCCCATAGGGGGCAAGGCCCATGACCTTGTATTCGCCCGAATTGACCTTGAAGCCGGTGTAGTAGGTGAAGGCGGAGTACAGCAGGCCGAGCGAGTGCGGGAAGTGGATCTCCTTCATCACACGCAGCTCGCGTCCGCGGCCGAGCGCCACCGAGGTGGTGGTCCACTCGCCGACGCCGTCCATGGTGAGCACCGCGGCGCTCTCGAACGGCGACGGGTAGTACGCGCTCGCGGCGTGGCTCAGATGGTGCTCGGAGAACAGCAGGCGCTTGTCCCAGTCGATGCCGCTCTGCACGTTCTTCAGCTCGGTGAGCAGGTTCGAGCGCTGGAACAGCTTGTCCTTCACCCACACCGGCAGCGCGGTGCGAAACGACGCGAAGCCGCGCGGCGCGAAGGCGAGGTAGGTTTCGAGCAGGCGCTCGAACTTGAGGAACGGCTTGTCGTAGAACGCGACGTAGTCGATCTCCGAGGGCCGCGTGCCGGTGATTTCCAGGCACGAGCGGATCGCATGGTGCGGAAAGCCCGAGTCGTGCTTCTTGCGCGTGAAGCGCTCTTCCTGCGCGGCGGCCGCGACCTGGCCGTCGACCAGCAACGCCGCCGCGGCGTCGTGGTAATAGGCCGAGATGCCGAGGATTTTCATTTAGAACAAGGTGTAGATGAACGGCGCCACCACCGACCCCTGGGCGAGGACCAACAGCCCGCCGATGAGCACGGTGACGAGAATGATCGGCAGCAGCCAGAACTTGCGGCGCGCCTCAAGGAATTTCCACATCTGGAGCACGAGATCCATGGCGATCCTCAGAAGAGATTGGTGAAGCTGTCGTCGGCAGGTCCCGGCGGGTCGCGCCGCTTCCAGTACGACGGCGCTGCGGAGTCGTAGCTGCGGTCGAGCACATCGCGCTTGGCAAGGCGCATCACGATCGCCACCGGCGTGAAGACGGCGAAGAAGATCACGCCCATCACGATCGGGCTCACCACGTGGTTAAGTAACTCGCCGAACTTCATCCAGGCGTGCTTCAGCGGCGCGAGCCAGTGCGCGCGCGTCATGGTGACGAGCGCGAGCGCCGCGCCCACCGCGATCATCCAGGGGTGGTAGAAGGCGCCGAAGAGCAGGAACAGGACCGCGAAAGTCCAGCCGAACTTGCGGTCGGAGGGCATCAGGGCAGTGGTCATAGGGGCCTCAAAATAGCGCGGCCGCTAGGGCCGCTGTCGCCGAACGGGACCGTCCGGATGGACTAGGGAGAACTGCGCGTAGCTGGTCTTGGGCGCGGCGCGGGGCGGAGCCCGAGGGCGTCGTAGGCCGCCAGGAGCTTCGGCACTTCGTGGCGCCATTCGAGCTCGTCGATCACCCGCCGGCGGCCAAGCTCGCCCATGGCGCGGCGCCGGGCCGGGTCGTCCAGCAGCTCGACGATCTTGGCGCCCATGTCGAGCGGGTCGTTGCGCTGGGCGTAGAGCGAGGCGCCCTGCGCCGAGAACCGGCCCTCGGCGAGGTCGAACTGCACGATCGGCTTGCCCAGCGCCATGTACTCCATGATCTTGTTCATCGTGGAGATATCGTTCATCTCGGTGGCGACATCGGGGTTTACGCAGACCTCGGCGGTATTGAGCATCGCCAGCAGCTCGGCATCGGGCACGCGGCCGGTGAAGGTCACGTAATCGGCGACGCGCAGCTCGGCCGCCATCGCCTTCATCTGGTCGAGCGAGGTGCCGCCGCCCACCAGGCCAAACTGGATGTCGCGGCGGCCGAGGCCATGGACGATGTACGACACGGCGTGCAGCAGGTAGTCGAGGCCTTCCTGGCGACCCATGACGCCTACATAGCCAACCAGAAACCGGCGCCCGCGCTTCAGTTCGGGTGTTGGCGGGAGAATCTTCAGGCGCTCGAGGCTGGGGCCGCTGCGCACGACGAACACGCGCTCCGGCGCCATGCCGCCGCGCTCGATGGCGATGCGGCGATAGGAGTGGTTGGTGGCGAGCGAGACGTCGGCGGTGCGGAAGGTCAGCCGCTCGAGCAGCAGCATCAGGCGGTAGAAGAGATCCTTGCGGCCGAACTTGGCGACGTAGAGCTCGGGGTTCGCGTCGTGGTGGTCGAACAGGAACTTCTTGCCGAGCAGCTTGTAGAAGCCGCCGATCAGGAAGAACAGGTCGGGCGGGTTGCAGGCATGGACCACGTCGAAGCCGCGGCCGAACAGCACGCGCAGCGACAGCGCGAAGGTCCAGAGCAGGGCGGTCGCGTATTCCAGCAGGTAACCCATGGCGCCGGCGCCCTCCATCGGCAGGTCGTAGCGCCAGATATGGATGTCGTCGAGGGCCTCGAACTTCGACTCGAAGCCGCGGCCGGTGGGGCAGATGATCGAGACGGCGTAGCCCGCATCGCGCAGCGCCACCGCCTCCTGCCACACTCGCCGGTCAAACGGCGATGGGAGATTCTCGACGAGGATGAGGACGCGTTTCGCCGTCATTCGCTTTCAGGTAGCTCCACTCGACATGCAGCGTGACGAAACCCGCGGGGCCCTCGGGCCCGCCGCAGACCCACAGCGTGGCCGGCGCGCCGGACAGCGCTTCCCAGCTGACCGCCTTGAAGCCGTTCCAGGCGTTCTCGTAGCTCGTGCCATCACCGCGGCCATAACCCGTGTCGGACTCCGGCCGGACATAGAACGTACGCATGGTTTACTTCACCGCCGCCAGGCGGAATTGATCGTCGAGCGCGCGCGCGAGGAGATACGGCAGCCGCACGTTGCCCACGTAGAAGCGCAGCGACGAGAAGCCGGCGTCGTAGAACGCCTGGCGCAGCTCGGCGGCCGGGCCCTTGGAAGTGGTGAAGTAGACGCCGCCGTCCTTCAGCGCGTGGCACACGCCGGGCAGCTGCGAAATGATCACGCTGCGGCTGAAGGCGACGTCGACGCTCGCCTCGGGCAGCGGGATGCGCACGCCGTCGTGCACCACGCGCACCAGGTTCGGCGGGCCGCCAAGGCGCCCCATGCTGTCCTCGGAGATGTCGACGGCGTAGACGCGCTCGACGTAGCCGGCGGCGCGGCGCGCGAGGGTGCAATCGCCGGCGCCGATTTCCAGGAACACGCTGTGCAGGTCGAGCGCGGCGCGCAGCTGCTTCAGCTCGCGCTCGGCGTCGCGCTCGCGGCGCGCCAGGCGATCGGCGCTGAAGCGCAGTGCGGCCGGCGAGGAACTTACCAGCATATGCCCTCGTAGATGCCGGCGATGGTGCGCGAGTCGCAGACGCGCACGAAGTCGATGATGGTCTGGCCGTCGACGATGCGCTTGGGCACATCGGCAAACTCCGGCGCGCCGTTGCCGATGACGATGGTCTGGGCATGCGCCAGCACCTCGTCGATGGCCGGCACCATCAGCCGCGAGATGTGCGGGATCTTGTTCAGGATGTAGTCGCGGTTCGCGCCGTGCAGGCAGGCGAGGCTCACGTTGCGGTCGTAGACCTTGAGGTCGTAGCCCTTGCCGATCAGGCGCTCGGTGAGCTCGACCATCGGGCTCTCGCGCAGGTCATCGGTGCCGGCCTTGAACGAGAAGCCGAGGATGCCGATCTTCTTGTTGCCCTTCTCAATCACCGCCTGGACGCCGCGCTCGATCTGCAGCTGGTTCGACGGCAGCACCGATGCCAGAATCGGCAGCTGGACGTCGAGCGTCTTGGCCTTGTACAGCAGCGCGCGCAGATCCTTCGGCAGGCACGAGCCGCCGAAGGCGAAGCCGGGCTTGAGGTAGTACGGCGACAGGTTCAATTTCTGATCCTGGCAGAAGATCTCCATCACCTTGTGCGCGTCGACTTCGAGCGCCTTGCACAGGCTGCCGATCTCGTTGGCGAAGCCGACTTTCAGCGCATGCCAGCCGTTGTCGGCGTACTTCACCATCTCGGCGGTCTCGATGTCGGTGCGGATCATCGGGCCCGGCGTTTTCGCATACAGCGCGGCGAGCAGATCGCCGCTCGCCTTGTTGACCTCGCCGATCACGGTCTTCGGCGGATGGTAGTAGTCGTGCACCGCGGTGCCTTCGCGCAGGAACTCGGGGTTGATGCAGACGCCGAACTCCTCGCCGGCGCGCTTGCCGGAGTATTTTTCCAGCAGGGGAATGACCACGCCGCGCATGGTCCCGGGGAGCATGGTGCTGCGAAAGACAATCACCGGCGCGCCGGGATGGCTGGCGAGCGTCCGGCCGATCTGCTCGCAGACGCGCTTCACGTATTTCAGGTCGATGCCGCCGTTCGGCTGGCTCGGCGTGCCGACGCAGACGAACGACAGATCGGTGTGGCGCACCGCGTCCTCGATGTTGGTCGCGGCGTTCAGGCGTCCCGCCTTCACCTGCTCGGCGATGATCTCGCCCAGGTCCTTCTCGATGATCGGCGAGCGCCCTTCGTTGATGAGGTCGACCTTGGTTCGCTCCGGATCGACGCCGATGACTTCGTGGCCTTCTCTTGCCAGGAGCCCTGCGGATACCGCCCCGACGTATCCGAGCCCCAACACGCAGATTTTCATAGGGGAGAAGGATGCGCGAACTTCGTTGAGCGCCGTGCCGAAGCGCGGCCGGTGCTTGTAGTCCGCCCGGGGTGACGCAAAATCCCGACTTTTTCCTGCCGCGGCCGCGCCTCCCGCAGGGGCCGCTGCGCTCAGCTCAGCGCGTCAATAGCTCCGCAGGCACGCGCGCTGCGCGGGCTCGCGTAGCAAACCATGGTTCTATCGGCGCTCGGGGATGCGGATGATCTTCGCGCCGCGCTGCGCTTTCGTGCCGCTCTTCAGCGCGGCGGCATTGCGCGAGTGCTGGATCGCCTGCGCGGCGAGCCGGGCGAGCAGCTCGCCGTGCACCACGGCAAAAGAGCACGAGCAGCATAGCAGCGGGCTCGACATGGCCAATGCGGTATGGGGAGCTGCCAGTCGGAATCGCGTCCCTTGGCATTGAGGGCACCACGCGATGGCATCGCCGACGTTGAAGCCGAGGATGGTCTCGGCGACGCCCATTTCACGCTGTGGCGCGGCGCCGGCGGCCTTCTCGTGCTCGATCAGGAGCTCGATCACGCGGTGGAAGGCCCGCAGCGGCATCTGCGCACGGCCCGACATCCAGCGCAGCAAGGTGTTCTCGGGAACGTGCAGCTGGTAGGCCAGCGCCTGATTGCTCTCGTGCACTGCGGCGGCCTGCGCGAGCGCCCGCGTGAAGATGGTGTCGGCCATCACGCCT